>JAYUSQ010000264.1:0-77692 GCA_043755595.1 Acidobacteriota bacterium
ATCCCCGACTGCTTGAAGCGGGAACCGACCACGGTTTTGCAACCGGCTTCCATGACGCCAGTGCCGACGAACAGATGCAATCGGCGGAACTTCGGATAACGCATCCGCATGGCGTTGCGGCGAAAGTACTCGGCTTCGGTACGTAGCTTCTCGGCCAGTTCGGCGGACGAGGATTGGATCGACTGGAGCGCGGTCACCAGTTTTTTGATTTTGCCATTGTCGAGCCAGTGTTGATGGATCATCATCCAACGGTTCTGCTGGGCCGTATCGTTCGGGAATAGCTTGCGAGCCAACTCCCACAGATGCTCACGCGCATGATATTGATCGAGGATCTGAATGGCGCCAGGGAAGTAGAGATCAGCCTGATTCCAGATCCAGATCGATCCATCACCCATCACCACTCTGACTCGAGCGCGGCTCCAACCGCGCTCGGAGGCTTCCAGATAGAGGCGTTTACCAAATTCTTCGGCGGTCTCGATCGCTCCCACGTAGGTGGTGGAATCGGGCAAGCGGATGGGACGGCCATCCTCGTCCCAACTGGTTTGGGTAGACACGCAGCCGAGCTTGACCTCGCGGGTGTGGGCCGGTTGACCTTCGGTCTTGCCCGTCCGGCCCACGGTTTCCTTTTTCACGACCGGCACTCCCGTGCCGTCCATTTGCACGTACAAGATGGGAATGGGTTCACCAGCGGCCATCGGCAAGTCCAAGTGCATGGCCCGCTGAATCCGTGCCTGCTGGCGAACGGCGATGTCGGCGCCAATCGCCTCGGCGGCCCGTTCCACCGCCTTGGCCGTCACCTCCAGGCCGGCCAGCAGTTTCAGCCGCTGGCGGCCCTGATCGAAAGGCGCTTCTTGACCGAGGACCGCCTCCATGCGGCGTACCCCGGGAGAGGACAGCGTGTCTTTGATATCCAACTCGACATCGGCCGGGAACTGGCCGTCATGGCAGTGCGGACAGAGATAGTAGGGGCGCGAGATTCTCACCTCGCCCACGGCGGTGAGAATAGTTTTGGCGCGTAACTCCACGTAGCGAGCTTGCTGGCCGCACGGACAGGCGATGGTCCGCCGTTCGACCGATGGGGAGGAGAACCGTAAGAGTTCGGTCAAACCGGCAGCTCCGGCTTGGTTGGTGCATAGCCGAGCGTACCGCCATCTCGATCGCTTCCAAATCGAACCGCCCGGTCTTGCGGTGATCGGCGAAGACGATGCGCAGGAGCCGGTCTACTTCTTGGGTAACTTCCCGATGGATCGCATCGGAAGTTTTTTTTCCTGTGGCGACTCGGTGTCGGTTTCCGCCTGGGCTGGGCGCAGGCGGCAGATCTGCGCATTGACCTCCACAAATTCCTTGTGCAGGTTTTGCAGTTTTCGAAATTCGGCGATCTCTCGTTCGGCCTTCCGAATCGCGGCTTGGTCCGGCATGGACACGGTTACGGTCTTGCCGTTGACCTTGTAGGTCAAACGGGGGTTGGGGCCGTGGCCGGGATCATTTGGCCGATGGCAGCGGCAGTTCGGCTTGCCACATCGACCGGTCGTGGCCGTCACTGAGCCTGAACGCAAATCTCCCAAAGTGGCAATCTGGGCTGCCAGACTGGCCCGCCTTTGCTCAAGGGCTTGAAGGGGCTCGGGGGTCGTCATGAGTGGGGTCCTTTAGCCTAGCGTAGTATATACGCACGGATTCATGCCACAAAAAAAGCAAATCATCGATTCTTGATTTTTATGTCGCACACCCTTTGTCTGATCAAGACCTTGAAAATCCTCCAACTTCTGCGATACTAAGGAGTTGTGCGAAACGTTTCTAAGGATTGGATCATCCGGTGATCCATAAGATCGTCCCCGCCACAATCTGGGCGCTGCTTATATCAGAAGCGAGTTTAGTTTTCACCGCTTATGCTGCAGTTTCGTACGGGCTCATTAACGTCGACCCGCTACTGTGGTTGCTGCACGAGGACGGACTCCTGCGGATTATCGCGCTCCTCGCGTGGATATTGATCGGGCTCTATTTTCAGGACCTCTACTCCAACTTCCGCATCCGCAGCCGTTTCGTCCTGCTGCAACAGGTTTCGTTGGTCCTCGGGACCGCGTTCTTGTTTCAGGCCCTGGTCAGTTATGGTCTGCCGCAGCTACTGTTGCCTCGCAGTGTGATGATGGTCGGCAGCTTGCTTGTGATCGCCGCCGTACCGGCATGGCGTTACGTCTACAGCCACTTGGTCGTGCAGGAGCACTCGACCGAACGCCTGCTATTCCTTGGGGCCAGCCCGCTTTCTCAGGAAATTGCCCACCGGCTGGACGAACGTACCGAACTCGGCAACACGGTGGTTGGGTTTCTGGCCGAGCAGGCTGAACTTGAATCGTTACCGAGCCATTGGCGTCTCGGTTCGCCCGAGGACCTTGCTGGCGCCGTGGAGCGGATTAAGCCGGATAAAGTAGTGGTCGGGTTCGTCGAGCGCCGTCAGCGGATGCCGGTGCAAGAATTGTTGCGGATTAGTTTCACCGGTATTCGAGTCGAGGAGGCTGCGACCACCTACGAGTCCGTCCTACAACGCGTCAGCACGATGCAGTTGCGTCCGTCCCAGTTGATTTTCTCCAGAGAATTGGGACCGAAACCGTCCAAACTCAAGCTGCAATCGGCTTACTCCAGACTGCTCGCGGCCATAGCCCTGGTGCTGGTAGGCCCAATCATGTTGATCGTCGCAGTCCTGGTTAGATTGACATCACCAGGCGCTGCCCTCTACTCACAGTGCCGCGTCGGACTGCGGGGGGAACCGTTCACTGTCTATAAGTTCCGCTCGATGCGACATGATGCCGAAGCAGCCACCGGCGCCGTCTGGGCCAGCCGGGGCGATCCTCGAATCACGCCCTTCGGCCGGTTCCTCAGAAAATCGCGGCTCGATGAACTCCCTCAATTGTTCAATGTACTCAAGGGCGAAATGTCGATCGTCGGTCCCCGGCCTGAACGCCCGGAGTTTGTCGCCACGCTCAGTGAGCAGATCCCGTTTTTTCCTCACCGGCATTGCGTGCGGCCGGGGATTACCGGTTGGGCGCAAATCAATCACAAATACGGCGACACGCTCGCCGACACCGTGACCAAACTTGAGTTCGACCTTTATTACATCAAGAACCTTTCCCCGATGCTCGACTTCTACATCATGATTCAAACCGTGAAAGTGATGCTGCTTTCGCGAGGGGCTCAGTAAAAATCCCGTTTTTTCTAAGGTGATCTACTGAAGTGACCAGAACCGGTCGATAGACCAGTCGATGGAGTTTTGCGGCTCTTTCCTGAGAGTGCTTCTTGCCCTGGAAGCGCTTGTTTTCCTTCCCGGCTTGCCGGCTTGGGGCCGGCTAACGGGAGCGTCCCAGGCCACCCAGGCCTATTTGCTGTGCCTTGGACTATTCTGCGCAATCGGGCTGATATCATTTCAAACCCGCAAACCGTACGCACAGATATGGGGCTGGGCTGCCGCCGTGTCCAACTTGCCCGTCTTTCCCGCCCTTACTCCTGTCGGAATCCTGCTGACGGCTTTGCTGCTGGTGCTACACCTTCGAGTTTGGCCACGGAGGAAGGGTTGGAATCGCGCCCCGTTTTTGGCCGTGGCGGGTTCATGGTGGGTTGGCCTTTTGGGCCTCGCATTTTGTTGGGGGGAGCTTGGCATGTGCATCGCTTCAGCCGGAATTCCGGCCTGCCGGAAACCACCCCGCTGATCCTTCTGGTTGGCGTTTGGGTGGCTGTGCCGGTCTGCCTGCTGGCGCACCGCGGAGGCCATTGGCTGGCGGGCTTGTCGGGGGACCTGCAAGTTATGGGCGCTTGGTCGGGTTGGGCGGACCCGGAGCCCGCCGCATGGAACGAAACGGCCTTTAGGCCACGTTTATTCCTATGGGCGCTCGGTGGCCCTCTTGCTTCGTTGGGATTTGGCGCAGTCTTCCTGGCCCTGTTTGCGACCAGCCCAGACAGCGTCTGGTCGAACTTTGGAGAGATGGCCGGACTGATAGCGGTATGCTCACTAGCGATATTCTTCGTCTCGATCTTGCCGTGGACAGCCTTTGGTTACCGGTCCGACGGCGCCATGCTCGTTTCGATCGCTCGCCGCGGACCGGAATACGATCGCGATCGCGCCGTGGCGATGATTGCCGGCGGTTGGCTACAAGGGGTCGCGCCACGCGATTGGAACCCGCGCTCATTGCGCGCCGCCACGGCCCTGCCCGACCGGTCCAGACAGTACGCCACAGCTTGCGGTCTCTACTACCTCTACTGCCTCGATAATGGGTTCGATTCGAGCGCCCGATATTGGATGGGAAAGCTCGTTTCCGAATTCGAACATGACAAATTGGCCGTGCCTGTCCGTTGGCGGCTCGAAACAGCCTTCTTTTTGGCCGCTTTGGATTGCTCCGGGCGTGTGGCCGAAGCCCCGGCCTGGCAGCGCTCAGCCGGACGCGCGACGACTGTGCCATCATCGCTCCGCCTTCGAACTGAGGCCGCGTTGGCAGCCGCCCAGGGGCGGGCGGAATTGGCCAGGACTCTGCTCCTGGCGGCGGAGCGCGCAGTGCTAGCCGGCGCCGATAGCCGAATGCTTACCTTCGAAATGGATCTGCTCAGCCGCCTGCGCGAGCGGCTGGAACCGGCGATTGGCGGTGACCAGACTCTACCCCGGCCGATGATCGCCCTCACCGCCGTTTGACCAGCCCCTCACAAATTCCTTATAGTAGAAGAGAACGTGCTCCTCAGCGGGAGTAACTCAATGGTAGAGTCACAGCCTTCCATGCTGTTGGTTGCGAGTTCGATTCTCGTCTCCCGCTCCAATCCCCCCATTTCGGTGTTTGCGGTTTGCTTATTCCTTGGCGGGTTCCCTTCCATGGCATCCGCCTGCCTCACACGAGGGGGGCCAGCCCACGGCGGAGTAAAGGTAGTTCCGATTCCGGCCGATACAAGATTGAATGAGACTATTATCAAAGTTCGCTCTTGCCGCCATGGCCGTTGTGGGCGCCGCTCAGGAACCCGCCCCCGCTTCAGACCCTACCCCAGCCCCTAAGTCGGTCTGGTCGCAGAAGGGCTTCGATTTCAGCGGGAACATCGATACCTACTTCAATTACAATTTCAACAAGCCCGATTCGGCGTTGAATCAATTACGGAATTTCGACACACAGTCCAATCGCCCCGCCCTCAGCATGGCGCGCTTCAGCGTCGAACGTCAGAGCGGCATGGCCGGCTTCCGGGTCGACTTTGGCACGGGGCGCGGCTATAACGTATTCCATGCGACTGAGGTCGATCTCGGCGGCAGCGTTTGGCGTCACATCCCGCAAGCCTATGCCAGTTTGCGCCCGATTAAGGGAAAGGCTGTCCAACTCGACTTTGGCAAGTTTTACACATCAGCCGGAGCCGAAGTGACCGACACGCACCTCAACTGGAACTACTCGCGTTCACTGATCTTCGCCAACGGCCCCTACTATCATGCGGGGCTCCGCACGACGGTCCCAGTGAACTCCAAGTGGACGACTGGCTTCCAACTGGTCAACGGGTGGAACAACGTGAAGGATTTGAACGACGGCAAAACCTTTGGCTTCACCAATGCCTTTACGCTCAGCAGGAAGGTGTCGATCTTCAACAATATTTACCTGGGACCGGAGAAAATCGGCACGACCGAAGGCTGGCGCCAGTTCGTCGACACGGTGGTTTCAGTTACGCCAAGCGACAAGACCGCGTTCTACTTGAATTACGACTACGGTTCAGACAAACGCGCCGGCGTGCCGGGCCGGAATCAGTTCCAGGCGCTCGCCGGAGCCTTCCGCTACCAGTTCTCCAATAAGTGGGCATTTGCGCCGCGGCTTGAGTGGTATCAGGATCGCGATGGCTTCATTACCGGAGCTGCGCAGAACCTGATGGAAATGACCACCACGCTTGAATACAAGGTGAACCCCTGGTCGCTGCTTCGCTTCGAGTACCGCCGCGATCACTCCGACAAGCCTTACTTTGAAAAGCAGAATGGCGCGCCGGCTGTGCAGAACATGAATACGGTTGTCGCGGGCCTTGTGATCTACTGGGCTCCGAAGAAATAAGCGCGAGTCGATATTGATAAAGCGACGCCCCGGCGGCCGTTACGGGCCCTCGGGGCATTGCCGCGTCTATGGTTCCAAGACCTCGAATTCCACGGCCTTATAGATCTCCGCCAGTGGCAATTCGATCCCGAGCGATTCCAGCTTCGCCACGCTTTCAAGTCCGGAATACCGGCCCATAATCCAGTGATTGCCTTCGCCCTTGCGAAACACATCCACGCGCGGCTCGTCCTGGGCAATCAGCACATACTCTTCAAGAGACGCGAGCGTTCCATACAATGAGAACTTCCGCCCATAGTTGTATCCGTCAGTCGACGGCGAAAGGATTTCGACGATCACCTTGGGGTTCGTCAGATTCTCGGACCGTTTGGACGCCAAGACCGGTTTGCCGCAAACCACCACCAAGTCCGGATAGACGAATTTGGTCGCGCTGATCTGGACCCGCAAGGGGTTCAACACCAAGCAAGGCGTGCCTTCGAGCCGCTCATCGAGCCGCCTCGCCATGTTTACGCCGATTCGGCCGTGTGCCAGAGTCGCCCCCTCCAGCTCAAAAACCTCGCCGTCGTGATACTCGCTCTTGACCTCGGCATCCCGGTCCATCGCGAGATATTCTTCAACCGACATTCTTGCTACCGGTGCTGCGCCCATGTCCGTATTCTAAAACACCCGCCTGCTGCTACGATGACTGAAGAAGCACATGAGTCAACGTCTCGAAACTTTGCGCTCACGGGTCGGGCAAGCAAGACCCCGCCAATAGCCGATTCCGTTACATGCTGGCCATGGAGACGGCCAACACAGGCGACCTCGCCGCCGCCAGTCTCGTCTTCGAGCAAGTCATCTCACAAGACCCTAAATACTCCGCCGCCTATTTTCACGGCGGGCAGACGCTCTTCCGCCGTTGCCCTGGATCGATCCAAGAGCGTTCGCAATGCGAAGCCGTATCTAAAGAGAGAGCCGTTCATGATTGATCCACAATTCTTGAACAAGGTCCTGCGAGAAGAGGCGTCGCGTTTGGGAAATGCTGCGGCTCAGCGCGTGAAGTACGTGTTCGTCGACGACACCAAAATCGATGGACCGTTCTGCCAACGCCAATGTGCCAGTGCGTCTCCAGCCATATTCCGTCATAGGAGATGCGGTTCCCGCGATCCGCGCGGCTTCGGCGTCGAGATTCACGCTACCGGGCTCCGAAGCGCTCCGAAGCAATAGAGGATTGATCGGACAAAGCGCAGGCGTCTATGGTTCCAACACCTCGAATTCCACAGCCTTATAGATCTCCGCCAGTGGCAATTCGATCCCGAGCGATTCCAGCTTCGCCACGCTTTCAAGCCCCGAATACCGGCCCAGAATCCAATGATTGCCTTCGCCCCTGCGAAACACATCCACGCGCGGCTCGTCCTGGGCAATCAGCATGTATCTTCGAAAGACGGAAGCGTTCCATACAATGAGAATTTCCGTCCGTAGTTATATTCGCCGGTAGACGGCGACAGAATCTCGACGATCACCGTAGGGTTCGTCAGATTCTCCAATCGTTTGGACGCCAAGACCGGCTTGCCGCAAACCACCACCAAGTCCGGATAGACAAATTGGGTCGCGCTGATCTGGACCCGTACGGGAATCGCGACAGTACATGCTGTGCCTCCCAGACGGTCCTTGAGAACCCAAGTCACATTGCCGCCAATCACGGCATGCGCCCAAGCCGCCCCCTCCAGCTCAAAAACCTCGCCGTCGTGATACTCGCTCTTGACCTCGGCATTCCGGTCCATCGCGAGATATTCTTCAACCGACATTCTTGCTACCGGTGCTGCGCCCATGTCCGTATTCTAAAGCACCCGCCCGCTGCTACGATGACTGAAGAAGCACATGAGTCAACGTCTCGAAACTTTGCGCTCGCTGGTCGAGCAAGACCCCGCCAATAGCCGATTCCGCTACATGCTGGCCATGGAGACCGCCAACGCAGGCGATCTCGCCGCCGCCAGCCTCATCTACGAACAAGTTATTTCGCATGATCCCGATTACTCCGCCGCCTATTTTCACGGCGGGCAGACGCTCGAAAAACAAGGCCGCCTCGACGAAGCCCGCGCCATCTATCAACGCGGCATCGAAGCCACCACACGCAACGGCGACTCGCACACCCGCAGCGAGCTACAGGGCGCGTTGTCGCAACTCTAAAGCGCCAACGCCGGCGACAGTCGGCCCTCCGCTTTCAACCGGCCGAACATCTCAAGAGTGCGCCCGATCCCTTCTTCCATCGGCGTCTTTGGAATCCCCGGCGCGATCGCTTCAAGCGCCGATGCATCCATTCGGTAAGAGACCGGCACCTGCGGTCCGCCCACTGAAATCAGCTTGCCCGCGCCGGGACTCATCCGGTCCACAAGCTCCACGAGCGCGTTCATCTCGACAATCGTGCCCGCCAAGTTAAACACATGAGCGCCCGGTGTCTCTGAAAGCGCGCAGTGAATGAAGCTCTCCGCCACATCGGAGACGTACTGCAAATCCATGTAGCCGGAAAGGCGAATCTGAAAAGGCACGCCTAAAACCGCAGCTTTCATCGCGATAGTCGGATCGGCGGTCATGCCGCGGTCCCGGCCCACGCCGTACACCGTCCACGGACGCAAGCCCATGCTGGAAATCCCGCTCGCCGTGTAGAAAACCCGCGCATTGCCCTCGTTGGCTTGTTTGAAGACGCCGTAGTGTGTCCCTGGCAGCGGCGAATCTTTCTCGGAAAGCGCGCGTTCGCCATAAGCGTCTTCCGGCCCCCATACCGCCGACGATGAGGCATAGACCACTCGCACGGGCCGCCCCGCATCGCGCGCCGCTTCGAACACATTCAACGTGCCGATAACGTTGATCATCCCGCCGGCCACCGGCTGAGTCTGACAGAAAGGCATCAAAACCGCCGCCAGATGAATCACATGCGTGATGCCGCCATCGCGCACCAAAGCCTTCACATTTTCGGAGTCTTCAATCTTGCCTGCTTCGACCTTCAGTTTCGGCGAGCCGCTGAGGCCGGAAATCAAACTGAGCCGCGAAAGGTCGGCCTCCTGGTCATAACAGAGAACATCAATGCCGCGTTCAAGCAGTTGCTTGACCGTCCAGGCCCCTATACATCCGGATGAACCGGTTACAAGAACACGCATCTGGGCAAGGTATCATACTTGCTACTGGGCGCTGCGCTGCACCGTCACGACCACTGCGTCGCTTTGCGTGGCTGTCGAAAGCGATCGCACTTGCGCGATGTACTGGCCAGGACGAAGCGTGTCTGGAATCTGCGCCGTGATCTGCCCGTTCGAAGTCTGCAACAGCGTCAGCGGCACATCGCTCAACGTCACGCAAGCGCCGCCCAGCACCGTCGGAAGCGGCAATTGATCGGCCGTCGCGGCGGCTCCCAAATTGGCGCCGCTCACGGTTATGAACGAGCCTGGGCCAAAAGTCGTGCTGCCATTGTTGGCATTCAGAATCCCCCGTGACCCAGCCGCGATCGCCGGCCGAGGCGCAGCGCCCGTCCTCTGCAACGGCACCACCGCCAGCCCGCTCAGCGTAATCAGGTAGGCGGTACCCGCCGCGTCTACGGTCAATTGCCGCGCTGGCACCGAAATCCGCTGTTGTCCAGTAATTGTAAAGAACGGATTATCCGGAGCCACCGCTACAACCGACTCGGCTCCGGTGCGAATGTCCACTTGCTCTAACACCGGCCGCGCATCGTCGCGCACCGCCGCCGTCAGGTTCTGCCTGACCGGCAAAGTCATTCTCACAAACTGAGTCTCACTGATAGGGTAATAGGCGGCGACGTGACGCTGCCCCGTGCTAACCACCGTCTGCGTCGGAGGCTGAAATGGCTGGCCCGGCGTCGTCGTCACCAAACCCGGCCGCTCGGCCCCTCCAATTACGGCCAATGCCGGACTCAGGATCAGCCCGTTCATCAGGAAGAAAGCGCCACGCGGCGCGCCCACCGCCGGGCCGTAGTAGCTCTGAATCGGATTCTGATTGATCGTCCGCGCCACCGTGAACGAATCGGCCAACGCGTCGTATAGGTAGACGTTCCCATTCCCCGCCATCACCGAAAGATACTCGCCGCCCGGCGTCTGTGCGATCGAAAATTGCGCGGGCGCAGCCAAGGTCGTCGTTGTCGTGTTCGTCGGCGAGATGATCGAACTAGCCGGCCGCGGTGTCGCCGTATTGCCGAACAGCCGCCACAGAGTTCCCTGCCCGTTCGGCAGCGCGACGATCATTTGCAACCCGGACAGCGCCATCCCCAATGCCACCGGCCGATTCGGGCCCTGAAAACCCACTCGCGGGATTGGTGGAAAATCGACGTTCCCGACCTGCCGCCGCGCATCCAGATCCACAATACTTACCGACTCACCGCCCGTATTCCCAACATAAAGAGTGTTGCCGTCAAGCGTCATCGCCATCGAGTGCGGCAGCTGGCCCACTTCGATCGGCTCGATAAAACGCTGGCGGCGAATGTCGAAGACCTCCACGCGATTCATGCCGGAATTCGTGACATAAACGCGCTGGCGCTTTTCGTCCAGCAGCAATTCCTGCAAGCCTTCATGCGCCGCCGGATTGGTCACGCTCGAAAGCGTCGTCGCCACGGGATGAATGATTCCCCGCTGATCGGCTTCGCGAAAATTCATGTACACGCGAATCACGTTCGGAAAATTAACGGCCTCGCGCGAATTGAGCACCACGTTAATCGGCGTCGCGTTGCCGAATTGCGAGCCCGTAAAATAATTGGTCCCCGGACGCCGCTGCACGCCGCTCCGCCCCGGTTCCATCACAAAGTTGATCGTCGATGGCGCCAACCCGCTGGTCACTTCCGTCACCAATGCCGTTGTCGAAGCAGGCACCGTGTAGGTCAGTTTGCCGTTACCAAGGTTGTTAATCTTCACCGCCACGCGTGCGATTCCCTTATTGCAGAGATCGGACGCCAGAAACACCGTCGTCGTCTCAGGGGCCAGAATCGGCTCGTCGAACAACTTGCCGATCGGAATCAAAATGATGCCGGACTCCGAACTCGCCACCATCAATTCCCCATCCGAAGTCTGCACGATCTTCCCTAGCACACTCTCCGGCAGGCGAATCGCGAGCCGTGCTCCCAGGTTCCGCGAAGACAGCAGGATCAGCGCGTCGGCGATCGGGCGACCCGTATTCACCGCAGCCGGGTTGATATTAAAAGCGCCGTAAATCGTGTCGCCGTTCACCGAAAACGCGCTGCCGCCCAAATTGTTATTCAGATTGATCGCCTGGTTGCTCCCCGTCGGCGTCGCGACATTGGTGGTTAACAGGAACGGGTAATTGTTGACGTTCACTTGCCCGATCACGGTCAGCGTCGCTGTGTCGTAAAGAGTCGAGCCCGCCATGAAGCGCGTCCCATCGGGCGAAATCGAAAGCACTGTCGATTGCCCGGTCACGGTGCGGTTCCGGATCACGGTGCCTGACGCAGCCTCGTACACAAACAGAGTCGTAGTCGCCGTATTGAGCTGCTGATTGATCGCTACCATCCCGACGATGAACTGGCCATCGGGCGTTGAAATCAGGCGGCCCGGAAACGCGGTTGCCGGACGGCCCGCGAAAACCGCAGGCAGCGGATTCGGCGTCGAAATCGTCGGCGGCGAACTCACCGGAATCAACTGCTGTCCTGCATCTTGGGCAGGATCGTAGATCAGCAGCGTATTGAGCGCATTGCCGGTGCCCGCGCCTTGCGTCGTGATCAACACCCGGCCATCGAAACCCACAGCCACCCCTTCTGGTCTGGCAGGCAGCGATACGTTCGAGATCACCCGGTCAAATTCCAGATCGATCACCGACAGCGTGGCGCTCTGCACATTGGCGACATAAAGAAAATGGCCGTCCAAAGACATCGCCGCGCCCGACGGAAACAAGCCTACTTCGATCTGTCCAACTTCCTGCCCTAGTTCGTAGTTATAAATCTTCACGCGGCCGGCGCCCGCGCTCACCGAATAGACACGTTTACGCGCTTCGTCCAACACCAGGTCGGAGGGCTGGCCGTCAAAAGGCACCAGTTGACCGAACGATGCCCCAGGGATTGTCGTCAAAACGGCCTGCGCCATCGCCTTGCCCGCAGCGAACGCCAAAATCACCGCCAGCGCCGCCGTGAATCGAATACCATCCCATCGGAATTGCAAAAGCATCTCTAAGTACGATACTCTAAACCCTTCCGATCGTCATTAGTTTCGCGCTCGCCGGGCGCAACTGTTTGCCAGGTACAGGGGTTAAGATCATCGATCCCCGAAACTCCGGTGTATGGGGAGAAACAGATCTGCTAATTCGCAATCAAACGAAGAGCTCCGTGCTTGCCGACAAGGCGGACGTGGCCGACACGAGTGAGAAGCGCCGCACCGGTTTGTTGAAACATACCGGGCTGGGGCCAGGTGAAGGGTTGTGGATCAAACCAAGCGAGGGAGTTCACACTTTCGGCATGAAGTTTGCGATCGACGTAATTTTCGTGAACAAGAAGGGCATGGTCTTGAAACTTCGGCCAAACATGGTGAAACGCCGGATCTCTTTCTGTTTGACCGCCCACTCCGTTGTGGAACTGCCGGTCGGCGTGATTGAGTCCTCGCGGACCGCCAAGGGCGACCAGTTGGAATTCGTGAAATAACTCCGCCTATGCTGCCCTCTCGCCTCATTCCCGCCGCTTGTCTCCTCGCTTCGGTGGCCTGCTCGTCCTCTCCCAAGGTCGCAAAAATCAAACCGCCGAAGGCGCCCGTGGCGTCGCCGTCCGGAGTCCAGGCCGCCATGGAACGTCAGGTACGCGCCGCCCACGAAGTCCGCAATGCGGTGGACGCAGGCGAAGGCGATTTCGAAGCCCGGCAATTGCGCGAACGGCTCGTCGGCAATCCGGGCGACCTGGATACCCGCCTCCGCCTCGCAGCGCGTTACGAAGCCATCGATATGCCGGAGCTGGCCATCGAGCACTATCGCCTGGCCGCTGAGCGATTTCCCTCTGAAGCGACGCCGCAAATCCGGTTGGCTCGCGCACTCCACCAAAAAGGCCGCACCCATGACGCGGCCGCCATCATAGAAGCATACTTGGCAGCCTACCCAGAAGCGCCAACGGAGGCTCATTCGTGGGCGGGCATTTTGCGCGATGCCCTCGGGCATCACAAAGTTGCCGAACAACATCATCGCGACGCGCTCGAACGCTCGGCTAACGCCGCTTACCTTCGCAACAACCTCGGGCAAAACCTTGCGATGCAAACCAAGGGCGAAGAAGCTGTTTCCCAATTCCGGGCCGCGCTGGATCTGGAGCCATCCAACGTCCTCGCGCGCAACAATCTCGCCATCGCCCTGGCCGCCAATCCCACCGAAGCCGCTCGCGTGTTTGAGTCTGGTACTGACGACCCAGCCACCGCGCATAGTAACCTCGCTGCAATTTTGATAGAACAGGCCCGGTACGAAGAGGCGCGCAAAGAACTGAATTTGGCGTTAGGATATAAGCCGGAGCATAGAGCGGCGCTGGCCAATCTCGCGCTGGTTTCGGATTTGGATGGCAAGCCGGCTCAGATGTTGCTGTCTGGGCAGACACGGGCGGCAGCCGGCAAGGCCACCGGAAACGGGTGGGGCAGGTTTGGCCGCGCCTTGGCCAAGGTATTCACAACTTCGGAGACTCGGCATCCGGAGCGGACTGCATCGGCGGCTCATCCCGCCAAGGCACAGGGCAAGAAGAAGCCGAGCGATTGATATCTAGGGAATAGGATGATGACACATATGATCAAGAACTTGCTTCTGCGCTTTGCGCGCGAAGAACAGGGACAGGACCTGGTCGAATACGCGTTGATCGTCGCGGCCGTTGGATTGGCCCTGATCGTCACGGTGAATCAGCTTTCGGCAGCCGTAGTGAGCTTGTATTCCAGCATCACTCAGGGCCTGGCCAGCATCGGCGCTTCCGGTCAATAGCCGCTCGGCCGGCTGCTGACAAGCCTGTCGTGTCTTCGCGACTCCGATCCCTGGCGATCCCGGACCTGGCGCTCATCGGCGGCGGTCTCACATTCTTCTTTGTGATTCTGTTGTTCGATGGCGGGCGAAAGCTGTTTCGCGACTCCGACACTGGCTGGCACATTCGCAACGGCGAGGCTATCCTTCGCTCAGGCGCACTGCCCTGGACTGACCCGTACTCGTGGTCCATGCCGGGCGGTGAGTGGTTCGCCTGGGAATGGGCCGCTGATGTGCTCATGGGCTTGGCTCACCGGCAGGATGGGCTTACTGGCGTGGCCTTCCTTTATACGGCGCTCATCGCGGTCTGCACGTGGTTATGGTTCCGCCTTCAATGGACCGCCGGCGGCGACTTCCTCCTGGCATGCCTCATGGCGTCCCCCATGCTCTCTACCGTTAATCTGCATTGGTTGGCCCGGCCCCACGTCTTCGGGTGGGTCATGCTACTGGTGTCGATTATATGGCTCGACAAATTGCCGGCCGGCGCGGCATGGCGCGGTGCACTCGTGGCTTTTGGACTCGCCTCACTATGGGCTAATCTGCATGCCAGCTTCTTCCTCTTTCCGGTCATGGCGATGCTCTATGCGTCGGCCCATCTCCTGCGTCCACTGCTCTGGCCGGTGGAAGCCCCACCCGAACACGCCCGGGCGTTCAGCTACATCGCCGTATCGGGCGGCGCGTTCCTCGGGACCTTCCTCACGCCGTTTGGCTGGCGTCTGCACTGGCATCTGGCTTCGTATCTGACCAACGCCGAACTGCTAGCGCGCATAGGCGAATTCCAGACCTTCAACTTTCACTCCCCCGGAGCCGCTCAAATTCTAGTCACCCTACTGCTTGGTGGCGCCGGGGCCATCCTGGCGCTCAGCCAACGTAAGCTCGCGCATTTTTTTCTCCTGGCCGGATTCACCATCCTCGCCATTCGTTCGGCTCGCGCACTGCCGGTCCTTGCCTTGCTGTTGCCCCTTTCGGCAGGCGCGATCACGCGGGCTTTGCACGATGCAGTTCCCAACTTTAACCGCACACCCGGCCGTTGGTTGCAGAACGCGCTACGTTATTCGGCCAATCTGCGCAAGCTCGAACTGGGCTTCTCCGGATTGGCCTGGGCCCCCATCATGGCAATTCTTGGCCTGGCCATCTTGCACTTCCCAGCCTTGGCGGCACGCACAGGCTTTCCACCGGATGAATTCCCCGTCGCCGCCGCCACACAAGCGGTTGCGGCTCTGCCACCCAACGCGCGTATTCTGGCGCCCGACAAGTTTGGCGGCTACCTGATCTACCATTTCGACGGTACAAGAAAAGTGTTCTTTGACGGGCGCAGCGACTATTACGGGGTCCAATTCATGCGAGACTACATTGAACTGGTTCAGGTGCGCCCGGGCATGGCGCGCCATTTGAGCCGCTTCAGCTTCACGCATGCGTTGCTTCCAAGAGACTACTCGCTCCTCTCTGTGCTGCCCCCGCTCGGGTGGCGCGAGATCTATCGCGATGGCACAGCTGTCTTGCTCACTGCGCCAGCTTCTTCATCATTGGGCGGAACTAAACAGAACGAGGCGGGTTTGAAATGAGGATATCCGGATGGATCGCCAGCGCCTATTAATGATTTTCGGCGGGGCGTGGCTTTCCGCCGCGCTCCTGACTTGGTTTCTCTACTCGCGCACGGCTGCGCCCAAAACCGAAAAAATGGTCAAAGTCGTCGCCGCGGTACGCGACTTGGCCGCCGGAGAAAAGCTGGGCAAGGACCACTTGAAGCTGATTACCGTCGCTGAGAAAGACGTTCCTCGCGGCGCGGTCTTGTCGCCAAACGAAGTGATCGGACGCGCAGTCATCTACCCCGTGGGCGCAGGCGAGCCGGTTTCACTATCGCGTGTCTCCTCGGCTGCGGGTCCGGAAGGAATCGCTTCGACCATTCAACCCGGCTATCGCGCCATGTCGGTTCCGTTCACCGACGCAACTGGCGTCTCCGGGCTGATTCAACCCAGGGCGCGAGTCGACGTATTGTTCACGCGAACCGGCAATGCGGTGGAAGCGATGACGGTCACGGTGTTGGAAGACGTGGAAGTGCTCTCGATCGGGCTGCGCACTATGATCGAGTCGGCCGCCACCCAGGCTCCAGGTACGACACCGAAGGCGGCGGTCGGACAGGGTGGTCCAAACCGGACCGCCGCGCTGCTGGTCACACCCGACCAGGCGCAAAAGCTGGAACTCGCCAAGAACCAGGGCAAGATCAGCCTCTCTCTGCGCAACTCAACGGACCGCTCTACAAGGCCTGGAGCGACAGCCACGCTCATGGAAGAAATCGATCCACTCCTTATCGCCCGCACCAACCAGGGGCGGCGCGGGTTGGCCGGCCGGCCTGCCCCGGGGGCGATTCGCGATCCCAAAGCGTGGGAACAACTGATCGGCGGCGCGGACCCCGCAAAACCGGCCATTGCGAAGGCCCCAGAAAAGAAAGAACCGCCCAAGCCGCGCGCGGTCGTAGACGTTTATCGCGGCGACAAGCACGTTCAGGAATTGTTCCAATGAAAATGTTTTCGGCGCTGTTTGCATGCAGCGCTCTGTTAATGGCGCAGACTGCGCCCCCCAAAGAGGTCTCGCTCACCATCGGGCGTGGGGAACTTGTGCAGTTCCAAAGCGACATCTCTCGCGTGGCCGTCTCAGAGCCCAAGATCGCCGACGCCGTCGTCGTGAGTCCGCGTGAGGTGATGATCAATGCCAAGTCGGTAGGTCGCGGCACGATCGTCGTCTGGGAGACCGGCGTGCTGCCGGCCCGTTACGAGATTAATGTGCTGGCCGATCGCAGCGAGTTTGACGGCGTGCTCAAATCCATTAGCACGCAATTGGCGGACTCTCAGATTATCGTCACCGGCAATACCGAAACGTTGGTCCTCACCGGCAAGGCGAAAGATGCGCTCCAGGCCAAACAAGCCGAAGCACTCGCGTCTACGCATGCCAAAAAAGTCTTGAATCTGCTTGAGATTCCGCCTGAGCCGGATCCACGCCAGATTCTCTTGCAGGTCCGTTTCGCGAGCATCGATCGGGTGGGGCTTTCTGAGTTAGGATTCAACTATTTCAGCCGGAATGAAAAAACTCTCGGGTCGCTTTCAACCCAACAGTTCCCCACGCCGCGCTTCAGTCAATTGCAGTTTCAGGATCAGGCCTTCTCCAACACTTCGGTCAACTTCGCCGACCTGCTCAACCTGTTTATCTTTCGGCCCGATCTAAATATCGGCGCCACGTTGAAAGCTCTCGCGGCGCGGAATCTTCTCCAGATTCTAGCCGAGCCCAACCTCATCACGCTCGAAGGCAAACAGGCAAACTTCCTGGCTGGTGGCGAGTTCCCGTTCCCCACGATTCAGGCCACCACCACCGGCGGCGCCACCGCGCCCGTAGTCACCGTTCAGTTCAAGCGATTCGGCATTCAACTCGACTTCACGCCCACCGTCACCTCATCCGGTGGCATTCATTTGAAGGTCGCGCCCGCTGTAACGTCGCTGGACTACACGAATGCCGTGACCCTACAAGGGTTCCTGATTCCCGCCATCGCGGCTCGCAAAGCGGAAACCGAAGTGATTCTGAAAGATGGAGAAAGCTTCGCGATTGCCGGACTGATCGATAATCGCGTGCTCCAGACCCTCACGAAAATTCGCGGCCTTGGCGACATTCCCATCGTCGGAAATTTGTTCCGCAGCCGCGCCACCAAGAAGTCGACCGACGAGTTGCTGGTGGTCGTGACGCCGCGCTTCGTCAAGCCCGTACCAGCGGGTGAGCAGATCAAAATGCCAGACACCGTCGAAGCGTACCTGCCCACGGTCGCCGAAGAAAGAGCGGCCAAGGAAAAGGGCAAGGCCAAGAAGTCCAAAAAGCAGCCGGAGTTTGTAGGACCGCGTGGGCATCAGGAGCCTCCCAAGAACTAACGCGGCGCTTTCGCGCCATGATTCGCCCGCTTCGGCGAGCCGGCAGTGGCGCGCCCGCTCACGCCGGTCTGGCGCTACTTCTATTCAGATGCTCGTCATCCTGGTGCCGGTTTTTTTCGGTTTCATGGGCTTCGCCGTCGATCTGGGCCGGCTCTACATGATCCGCGCCGAACTGAAATCCGCGGCCAGTTCGATGGCGCTGGCGGCCGCCAACCAACTCATTGGCACCGATGCCGCTCAAGGCGCCGCCACCACCGCCTCCCAAACGGCCCGCTCTTCCGCCGGCGGTTTCCAGCTTCGTTATGACTTCGGCGGCACGGCTGTCGGCGAAACCAACGGCAACCTCGGTTCAGTGGTCGAGGAGCCTCAGTTTTACGAAACAGCGGAAGCGGCAAGCGGAGTGGAAGGCGCAGGCGGGGCGGAAGCGACGGGGACAGGCCCCATGCGTCACGTCCGGGTTTCGGTGACCGCCGACGCGCCGACGGTGTTTTTTCGTTTTCTTCAGCAAGGCCAGGAAGGCCGAGTGCCGATTCGCGTGCAGGCCGCCGCCGGCGTCTCTGCGCCGCTCTGTGTCGCCTGCGGAATCGAGGCGTTGGCCGTTGCCGCGCTCGACGCCGGCGACCCGGATAATTTCGGCTTCGCCGCCAGCACTCGTTACACCCTCGGCTATAGTTGCACCGGCGCCCAACAACCCCAGCCGCTAGCGGGAGCCGCTCAGCGCTTAGCCTACGTGCTGCTCAATCGGTTGAACGAAGCGGCCACTACGTTTGCCGACGAAGGAACCCAGACTTTGCGCATCGGCGCGGGCGGCTTGCCCGGGTCCACGGTCGAAGCGCGATCCTGCGTCAACGTGAATGCCGTGGAGACAGTGTGGGCCGCCGCCGCGCCGCTCCAATGCAACCAAAATCGCGTCGCCGCGCAAATCACTTCCCTGCTCTGCGGCTTCGCCACCCGCCTCGAAAACGGCACTTACTCAGGCTGCGAAAATGTCGCCGAAGTCGACACCGTGGTCCAAGCCTATCAAGCCGACACCGACGTCGCGGACGTGGAAGACTATCTCGCCTACACCGGCAATGGCCGGCGCGTGATCACCATCGCGATCGTCGATCAGATCACCGACACCACCGCCATGGCCGTCCTGGGCTTCCGCCAGTTTCTGATCGAACCCGGCGCCAATCTTACTAACATCAGCCCGCTCGACAACAATGGCCGTTTCAACTCACTCTATATCGGCAGTCAGATGCCGCTCAAACAAGGTCGTATCTCGGGCTGCACCGTGACGGCCGGTCCCGGCAAGGTGGTCCTGCACCAATGAATCGCCGGCGGCGCGGCGCGGTCATCTTCGAATCGGCTATGTGGATTCCCATCATGGTGCTCCTGTTAATGGGCATGGTGGAACTCGGCCGCGTCACTTACACTTACTACTCGCTCCACAAGATGCTCTACACCATCGCGCGCCTGGTGGGCACGGGATCGGGAACGAATTTCTGCTCGGACCAGAACACGGTGCAAGATACGATCTCGTTCGCTCTGAACGGTGGCAACGTAGATGGCCAGACGATCATCCAGTCGTTGCAGGCCAATCAGATTGCCGTGCGGGTTGAACGATACGAAGCGGCCACCGGTGAATTGGCGGTCTGCGAGTGTTCGGTCACTGGCTGCGATACCGAAGCGGGTGGACGCCCGCCTGACTATGTCGTGGTCTCGATTCCCGATGGCTACCCGATGCGCCTGGCGATCCCTGGATTGAATCTCGATCCGATCCCGCTACGTCCACAAGTGAGGGTGCCCTATGGCGGGACATAGAAACTCACGCCGCCGCCGCGGCCAAGCCGCCGTCGAGTACGCTCTCGTGTGGACGGCGATTATCCTCCCGCTCACCGCGATCGTCATCTTCACTTCTCAAATGCTCTGGGTCTGGCATTCGGCAGTCGAGTTCACTCGCGAAGGCGCGCGCTACGCAGTAACTCATTGCTATCAGGGCAACGGCGAAAACGTGCGCACTTACATGC
This sequence comes from Acidobacteriota bacterium, assembly GCA_043755595.1. Classification (GTDB taxonomy): domain Bacteria; phylum Acidobacteriota; class Terriglobia; order Bryobacterales; family Bryobacteraceae; genus VFZP01. The sequence continues at coordinate 19,930 of JAYUSQ010000264.1, forward strand.
GAGCTAACGTGCCGAAAATGGTAGACCAGGATCAGTTCCGCGACGGCGGAGCCGACATCGAGGTTGTCTACTTTCAGCGCAACGCCGACTCGGGCGCGCTCGAAGAGTTCACTTGTGGCGGAGCCGAATGCTCACGCGAGTGCGTGCCCGACGTCGTCAGCGTCCGTATCAATAACTATTCGTTCACCCGGCTCTTCAGTTACTTTGGATTGCAGCCGGTCGCGCTACCTAATTTCTCCACGACCTTGCCGATGGAAAGCGCCGGGTGTAGCCCGGGTTCGGAGTCGTGCTTACCTTAAGGAACCAATGTCGATCTCGCTTTTAGTGGCTTCCAACGACGAACATTTTCGCGAAACCGTGCGCGAGAATCTCGCCAGCATCGCAGGCTCGCGCCTGGCGGGCGAGTATCCGGAAGTCGTACCCAACTTATATATTCGTGTCTTGCAGGACCTCGAGCGCCATCCGGACGCAGGCTTGGTTCTCGATCTGGCCAGTGATCCCGAAGGCGCCATCAAGATCCTCGAAAAGATCAAGCAGGCTGCGCCGCACCTTTACGTGATCGCTTCTAACTATCAAGCCGATGGCGACGCCGTGATTGCGTCGGTGCGCGCCGGAGCCAACGATTTTCTGGTGCAGCCAATTCGCAGGCTCGACCTGCGCGAAGCGATCGGCCGTTTCGAAAAGGCTCCGAAGCACGTCGGTCCCGTCGCTTCGCGGCTTGGCAAGGTCTACGCCTTCCTGGGGGTCAAAGGCGGCGTGGGCACGACCGCGATGGCCGTCAATTTTGCCGGTGTGCTCGCGCAACGAAAGCAAAACACTGTGCTGGTCGACATCGACTGGACGGCTAACGACGCAGCCCAACAGTTGGGTGTCAATCCCCAATCCACGCTCGTCGAAATAGGCGAAAACCTCGAGCGCCTGGATCAGCAATTGTTCGAAGGTTTCGTCACGCGCGACCCTCTGGGTTTCTTCCTCGTCGGCCCGCCTGATTCGCTCGAAAATACCGGCTACTTCACCGAGCCCATGTTCCGTGAGTTCGCCACCTTCCTGGTTGAGAAGTATGACTCGGTCGTGGTCGACCTTGGCACTAACATCACGTCCGAACTAGGCACCGGCGCGCTACAGGTGGCCTCGCAAGTGTTCCTGGTTATGACTCAGGAACTGCCGGCCATCCGCAACGCGCAACGCTATCTCGGTTATCTTCTGCGCATGGGTTTCAGTCAGGACCAAGTCAAGATCCTCGTCAACCAGTATCAGAAAAAGCCCAGCGCGCAGTTCGCCACGCTGGAGCAAATCCAATCGACCCTGAATATGAAGGTGTTTTACGGCATTCCGTCGTCCCCGGCCGTGCTCGCCTCCATCAACAAGAGCCGCCCGTTCATCGCCAATCGCGAAGCCGCGGGCGATCTCGATCGCGTCTTCCGGTTGTTCGTCGACAAAGCGACCGGCCGGAATAAAGAAGACGTTGCGAAATCCGCCTAGGAATAACCGGCCAAGATGAGTAGCCGCCCCATGCCGAGATCCGCCGCCGGCGCCGAGCGCTGGTTCGCAATCAAGACGCAGATCCATACGCGGCTTCTGAATTCGCTGTCGCCTGAGCAACTGCGCGGGCTAAACAAAGACGGCGTTCGCGAGCAGATCGGCACGGGCCTGGAGCGCCTGGTGCGCGAAGAGAATATCCCGATGACCGTCGCCGAACGCGAACGGCTGATCGAGGAAATTCTCGACGAAGTCTTCGGGCTCGGTCCACTCGAACCGTTGATGAAGGATCCGGCCGTGAGCGAAATCATGGTCAACGGATTCCAAAGCGTCTATGTCGAGCGCGGCGGCCAGATGATTGAGACGAACATCCGCTTCAAGGATCAGGCCCACGTCCGGATGATCATCGAGCGCATCGTGTCCAACATCGGCCGCCGCATCGACGATTCGTCGCCGATCGTCGACGCGCGCCTCTCCGACGGCTCGCGTATGTGCGCCGTCATTCCGCCACTCAGTCTCATCGGGCCCGTGATGTCGATTCGCCGGTTCGGCAAGAAGCTGATGACGGTCGAAGATTTGCTGAAGATCGAGACCATGACGAAAGGCATGCTCGACTTCTTAAGTGGAGCGGTCGAAGCGCGCCTCAACATTGTCGTGTCGGGTGGCTCGGGCTCGGGCAAGACGACGATGCTCAACACTCTGTCACGCTTCATTCCCGACGAACAGAGACTGGTCACGATTGAGGACGTCGCCGAATTGCAGATGCAGCAGTCGCATTTGGTGCGCCTCGAAACCCGCCCCTCCAATATCGAAGGAGCGGGCGCCATCACGCAACGCGACCTTGTCATCAACGCTCTGCGTATGCGCCCCGATCGCATCATCATCGGTGAGTGCCGCGGCTCGGAAGCGTTCGACATGATGCAGGCCATGAACACGGGCCATGATGGCTCGATGACCACCGTTCACGCCAACACCGCGAAAGACGCTTTCTCACGGCTCGAGACCATGGTCATGATGGCGTCGCAGCACGTGCCGGACTACGTGATCCGCCAGATGCTCAGCGCCGCCGTAAACCTGGTCGTCCATATGAACCGGCTGCCGGACGGTTCGCGCAAGATCATCACCATCGCCGAGGTGACCGAAACCGATGGCGAGACCGTCGACATGCACGAAATCTTCCGATTGGAACGGGAAGGCATTTCGCCCTCGGGCAAAGTGGTGGGGCGGTTTCGCGGCATGGGTTACATACCCAAGTGCATGCAGCGCCTCAAGTCATACGGCATCCATGTTTCGCCTACCATCTTTAACGAAGTGCAGGTGTTGAAATAACAATATGTTCGCCCTGGTTGCCTTCATTATCTTTTCGATCGCGCTCGGCATCGCGGGCTATTATGTCTTCACGGTTCCCCGGCAGGAGGAAGAGCGCGTGATGACTGCGCGTTTGCGTGAGTTGCGGACGCGCGGCGGCGAAGGTGGAGCGAAACGCGGCGGTGGCGGCGCGCGCAATCTCATGCGCCAGGAAGAAGCGGGCACGTTCGGATTCCTGAGCGGCTGGTTTTCCTTCGCCGGCGGTCTGCGCCGCGTACAGGAGTTGATCGATCAAGCCGACCTGAAATACCGTGCGATCGACGTCGTGGCGGCCTCAGTCATCCTCGGGGTTGGCGCTTATCTACTGCTTGGAGTTTTTGGTTTGAATATGCTCGCGCTGCGGGCCGTATTCTCGCTCCTACTCGGCGCGATCCCGCTGTTTCTGGTAACTCAAGTCAGGGCGCGGCGGATGTCGAAATTCGAGTCTGTCTTTCCCGACGCGATCGACCTGTTTAACCGCTCGATGAAAGCCGGCCATACGATTCACTCGGGTATCGAGACCATCGCCACCGAGTCGATCGATCCGGTCAAATCCGAATTCAAGAAAGTGATCGAAGAGCTAGGGCTCGGTTCGCAGATCGACGCAGCGCTGCTCAACATGGGCAAGCGCATTCCCATCATCGATCTGAAGTTCTTCATCACCGGCCTCATCCTGCAAAGGCAAACCGGCGCCAACATGACGGAGGTGCTCGACAACCTGTCGCTGCTGGTACGCGAGCGGTTGAACATGACCGCGAAAATGAAGGCCCATACCTCGCAACAGCGCCTGTCGGCCGCGCTCCTGTGCGGACTGCCGGTTGCGCTCGGCATCGCCTTCTGGATCCTGCGGCCGGAGATGATGAGCGTGCTGATTACCGACGAAACCGGTAATATGTTTTTCACCTACGGCATCGTTTCTGAAATCGTGGGTATCCTGGTCATCCGCAAGATGGCGAACATAAAGTTTTAGAGACCACCTATGCTTGGCGCCGCACTATTCTTCACGCTCTGCTTTGCCACCCTGATGGCGATCGTTTGGTCTGGCGTTCAACTCTTCTCCGCCAACGCCGAGGACGCCTCGCCGCTTGATGAGCGGCTGAATGAGTTGACCGTAGCCGGAGGCGCGGCGCAGGTAACGGCGCGTGGATCGAGACGCAGATATACCGCGAGCGGCGGTGTCTTGAACGTGCTCGCATATCTGATCAGCCTCTTCCCAGGCGGCGAAGAATGGCTCCGCGACAACGAAAAGGAATTGGGCGCGGCGGGCGTGCGCGACCGGAATGTCGTCGCACTCTACAGCGTGGGTCATGCCGGGTTTCTCCTTCTTTGCCTCGGCGGCATGTTGTATCTGCAGTGGGACAACGACGCCGCGAAGAAGATTGCCGGCCTCGCTGCGGCGTTCATCATCGGCTGGCTGGTGCCCAAACAGATTCTCTATCGCGTCGCCGCTCGTTACAAGCGGAGCCTCGAAGAAGCCTTGCCCGACACCGTCGATCTCCTCGGCATTGTGCTCGGCACGGGATTGGCGCTCGATCAGGCTATGCTCCGCGTCAGCGACGAAATGGCGCACATCTATCCTGCGCTCTCGGCCGAATTCTACACGGTGGTCATGCAGGTCAAGGCGGGGCAGGAACGTTCCAAGGCTTTCAATCAACTGGTGCGCCGCACGGGAATCGAAGACATCAAGTCTTTGGCCGCGATGATCGTGCAGTCGGAACGCTTCGGCACGTCGCTCTCGCAAGCGCTCAAGGTCTACGCCGACGCACTTCGCATGCGCCGCCGTCTGCGCGCCGAAGCGGCCATTGGACGAGCCGGCATCAAGATGCTGATCCCGATCGTGCTCTTCATTCTGCCCGCGCTCTTCATCGTGACGCTAGTGCCCGGACTGCTGTCGGCCTTCCGCGACCTGCGCGGAGGCATCGGGGCAAAGTAAGTTGTGGCTTGCACTTTTGGCGCACGCTGCCCCGTTGCTCGGGTTCCTGCTGTGGCTGTCCCCTTTCAGCTTCTCCGGTGGCGGAGGTTGGGACTTCATCAAAATGTTTTCGGTCGGCTTGTATATGGCGGCGATGGGGCTGGCCGTGCCGGCGGTAATCTGGCTGGCGGTCCGCCCGGGAATGACCAGAGCGCAAGCTTTCAGCGCGCTCAAGTTTCATAGCGTGATCGCTTTGATTGTCGTGATTTTCGGCCTGCTTCTTCTGATCGCGAATTTGTTTGACCCGGTGAATCCCACCATGGATAAACCCCCGGCGAACTTCCAAGCGGTTCTAACCATCGTCGCTGTACTCTCGGCTCTTGTGTTGCCGTTGGTGGAGCTTGGCCGCGTGGTCTATGGTGTGCGTCTGATCCTCCGGCTGAGATAGAATTATCCAAATGAAATGCCCCAGGATGAGAACCCTGTTGTTTGTCTTTGTGCTGGCGCCTACCGCCTTCCCTCAAGCATTTACCGCTAACGTAACCGGCTTAATCAGCGACCCAGTTCAGGCCGCAGTCCCATCCGCCGTCGTAAAACTACTCAACCGGTCCACTCGGGAGGCGCGGCAGACTTCGACCTCGGCCGAAGGCCGTTACGTCTTCTCGCAGCTTCTCCCCGGCGCCTACGAAATCACCGTCGAAGCGCCCGGCTTCAAAAGCACCACCAACACGGGCATCACGCTGACGGCCAACCAATCAGCCGAAGTCCACATGACATTGCAAATCGGACAAGTGACGGAGTCGGTCGAAATCAACGCCGCCGCCGCGCAGCTAAACACGCAATCGGCCAATCAGTCTTATACGCTTGGACGCGACGAGATTCTCAACCTTCCGGCCTCCACGCGCAACCCATTCATCGCGGTCCACGCGATGGCCGGCGTCACTTCGATGAGCGTCGCTAATTCGAATAATTCTGCCGATCAGAACCAGGCGAGGTTCGCATTTAATGGCGGCCGCGACATGAGCGGGCTTGTGTTAATCGATGGGGTTCCGGCAACCTCGGGCGATTGGGGAGCGCTGCTCGCTGCGCCCTCCGTCGAGTCGGTGCAGGAAGTGGTCGTTTCGAGAAACTCATACGACGCCGAGTTCGGCAAGTCCGGCGGCGGCGTGGTCAGCGTCGTCACCAAGGGTGGCTCGTCCCAGTTCCACGGCTCGGCTTTCGAATTCCTCCGCAATGATAACCTCGACGCCAACGCTTGGGTCAACAACCGCGTCGGCCGTCCGCGCGTTGAGTTCAAGCGCCATCAGTTTGGCGGTAACTTCTCTGGACCGCTCTGGAAGAGCAAGAAGCTCTTCTTCCTTACCAGCTACGAACACTTGAAGGAGGGATCGCCCGCGACCACGCTGACCACCGTGCCCACCGACCCGCAGCGCGTCGGCGACTTCAGCGCGACACGCGACGCCAACGGCGTCGTTTCACCGGTCTTCGATCCTTTCACCACGCGCCTGAATCCGAATGGGGCCGGCTCCATCCGCGACGCGTTTCCGGCCAACGTCGTGCCTCGTTCACGGTTCGATGCCGTGGGAGCCAAGGCCATTGACTTCTACCCCCGCGCCAATGCGGTCCCGACGAACCTGGTCACGCAAGCGAACAATTTCTTTGGAGCCGGCACATCGATCACCGACAACAAACGCATGGATGTCCGCGTCGATTGGGCCCGCTCGGAAAAGCACACCATGTACGGACGCCTCACCAAGGCTTGGCAAACCCGTAAGACTCCGCGCTTCTTCGGCACCGGCGCAGACGGCGGCAGCGAAGGCGACAATCCCCGGTTCCACGCCACCTTCGGCAATACGTTCATCCCCACTCCCAACTGGGTTATCAACGTAACCTTGGGTTCCGGCCGATGGCGTGAAGAACAACTGCCCCTGCCCTTGCGCGATGGCGTGCTCGGCACGGCGCTTGGCTTTTCGTCGAATCTGGTTTCACTTTGGGATTCGCCGCATTTCCCGCAGTTCAGCCTGTTCGGCTACGCCGGTCTTTCCAACGGACGAGTCCTCAACTTTCCCCGCCAGACCGACAACTTCCAGCTCAACACCACGCGCGAACTCGGCAAACATTCGCTCAAATTCGGATTCACCGGTGAAATCGTGCGTCTCAATTCCATCGACGTTCGTTCGACCGACTTCGCCTTCGACCGCGGCATGACTTCGGGCCCCACCGCTCAAGTCAGTTCCGCCAACTCAGGCAATGCCGTCGCGTCGCTGTTACTGGGCACAGGTATCCCTTCGGGACTCTCGGGCGGCGTCACCACCGTCAATAACTCCATCAAGAACTCGGTCGTGCCCGCCACCTCGCGGCGTTACTACGGGCTCTACTTTCAAGATGTCTGGCGGTTAAGCTCCAAGCTGACCGTCAATGCCGGGCTGCGCTGGGAAACACAACGCCCCTCCACCGAACGTTTCAACCGCTACAACTATTTCGATTTCGACGCGCAGAATCCGCTGAGCCAACGCGCGGGCTTGAACCTCCGCGGCGGACTGGTCTTCACCGGCGCCAAGAACCGCTTTCAAACCGCTCCCGACAACATGGACCTTGCCCCTCGCATTGGGATCGCGTACAAGATCACGCCTCGAATTGTCGCCCGCGCCGGTTACGGAATCTTCTATCTGATGGGCTTTGGCACGGCCACCCAAGGTGGCCCGGCCGCAGGCACGGACGGCTACACCGTCACAACGAATTGGGTCAACACCCGCGGCGGTGACGGCATCACGCCGCAGGACTTGCTGGCCAATCCTTATCCTAGCGGGGTCAATCGCGCCGTCGGCAGTTCCCTTGGGTTGCTCACGCAAACCGGTTCGGACGTACTGGCTTTCCAGCGCTCACACCCGACCGGTTACGTGCAGAATTACTCGCTTGATCTGCAGTTCGAACTCGCCAAGACCTCGGTCCTCGAGGTCGGCTACACCGGCAATGGCGGACGCAAGCTCAACTATGGCGCTACTCCCGACGTGAACCAGCTTCCGTCTCAGTTCCTGTCGCTTGGCAATTCACTCAATGACCAGGTGACCAATCCGTTCTTCGGCATTTTCCCCACCGGCGTTCTTTCCGGCCGCACAGTGCCGCGCCACCGTTTGCTGCGTCCCTATCCCCATTTCGCTACGGTGGAAATGTCGGGCGATACACCAGGCGCAGGCTCGAGTTTCAACGCGCTCTATGTCAAGTTTAACCAGCGCCTCGCGACGGGCTTAAGCCTCATGTCGAGCTATCAGTTTTCAAAGGCGATCGACAATGCCTCCGAGAATCAGGGTTGGATTATCGGTGATACGCTCCGTGACGTTAACAACGCGCGCCTGGAACGTTCGGTTTCCGGACACGATGTCCCGCATAGCTTCGTCACGGCGATGATGTGGCAACCGCCGGTCGGCAAAGGGCGAAAGTTCGGAGCCAGTTTGCATCCGGTGGCTGAGGCGATGGTAGGCGGCTGGGAAGTGTCGGCCATCGTGCGCTTCGGCACGGGCCTGCCGCTGCGTCTGGTTGCGCCCAACGGTCTCGGAGCCTTTGGCTTCCGCATCCTGAATGCGCGGATCGACGATCTCAAGACTCTCAACGTCGACACCCGCACTCCGGAGCGTTGGTTCAACGCCTCGGCGGCCACGTCGCCCGCGCCTTTTACTATCGGCAATGCGCCGCGCTACATTCCCAACCTGCGAGCCGACGGCACGCACCACGCCGATATCAACATCGCCAAGAACTTCGCACTCACCGAACGCTTTCGCATCCAGTTCCGCGGCGAGATGTACAACTTCACCAATACTCCCCAGTTTTCGCCGCCCGGTTTGAGCGTGGGGGCTGCCGACTTCGGGCAAGTGAATGGCACTCGCTTCAATGACCGGCGCAACGTTCAGTTTGGTCTGAAGCTGCTCTTCTGATGTGAGGATGGCCCGGGCAACACTGCGCCTTTGTTCCCCGGGCCGCCTCCCGGCTACTAGGGGTGCAGTTGCAGACTCCAGCGATTCAGCTTCCCTTCGTCCTGCGCCGCCAAGTCACGAACCCGCAGAGTCCAACTACCCTGCATGGGCCGATTCACGACAGGAGCCAGAGCCGCATCCGCTGTTGAATCCAGGGTCAACTGTAGATTCTGCCGGTTGTCCTGTCCGTTAGGGCTATGCAGTCTCGCCGCTTGCCCGTCCGGCGCGACCAACTCCACCTGCAGGTCTCCGGTGAAGGTGTGCGTGATGTCGACCTCGACCACCACTCGCTTGGCCGTCCCCGCTTGCGTGACTGCGATCGTGTCGCTCACCCCGTTGCCGTTGTTGTCTGGAATCGCGAGGCCGGGTGCGGACTCCAGCGTGACGCTCTGCCCGCCAACGGCGTCCACACCGAGCTCGATTTTCCATGCGCGCAACGTGCCGGTATCTTGAGCCGCCACGTCGGAGACCAGCAACGTCCAGACGCCCTGAATCGCCGTGCCGGTAAGAGCCTGCAAAGCTGGCAACCCCTCACTGGTGAAGGCCGCGACCAGCGCTCCGTTACCTCGTCCCCCGGACTGCGCGGCAAGCACGGCCTGCTGACCACCGGGCGCGCGCAGCACCACGCGCAGGTCGCCGACAAACGCGTGTGCGATATCCACTGATACGCTGATCCTTCGCAGGCGCCCGGCATCGGTCACGGTCACCGGACTGCTGACTCCCGCCGGCTGATTATCGGGAATTGCCAGGTTCGGGGTGGCGCCCGCTTGCACGCTCCCTACCGGGTTAGTCACTGGCACGGCGAAGTCCGCCACGATTCCTTCCAGGCTCGCGCCATTCGATCGCGCCCCGGGCCCCATCCCGAACTTCGCAAAGGCCTCCCGCATTCCTTGCAGCGCCGTGGCGTGCTCGGCAGTGCTGAGTTGGCCCGCCGAGCGTTTGTCTTCGAGCGCTCGAAAGATCGCGTCCCGCATGTCGAGAAAACTAGGATTGGCGGGGGAGAGCTTCAACCCATCGACGACGAGCTGCAACGCCAGCCGCTTGCCGATCTTGCGATTCAGCTCCATCAACGTGGCACACCAGATCTCCCCGATGTTGTGCTCTTCCCCTTGAAACCGGCCCGTTCCAAGTTTGCCGAAATGATCTGGGAAGTTACTGTTGTACGGGAACTGGCGGATGCCCGAGGGATTGTTCACCAGCCAGTCGCCCACAACTTCGGTGTTGTTGATGCTGCAGGCAATGTAGTCGCCCCAGCCTTCACCCATGCCTGAGGACTGCAAGGCTTCCAACGCGCTGGTGTTCAGTGGACCGCCGACCAGCCGGTTGGTAACGCCATGCATGAACTCGTGAAAGACCACGCCGGAATCGAGCGCCGAATGGCGGCCCGTAGATCCGACGAGGCCCATCGTCATCCGGGGGATCAGGCCGTCGGGGGGAGTTGCCATCGTGGCGGTGCCTTGCACCTCGCCTGCGAACACTCGCGCATCGACGCCATCGGCGGCGCTTCCCCCGCGTCCAAGATTGTTGACTTGGAAGTTGCCGTCGGCTTCGCGAAACCCCAGTAAATAGAAGAAGTCGTGCATCACACCGTTCAGGTAGAAGAGATTCACGACCAACTGTTCGCTGCCGTTTGGATCGTTGGGATTAAACGTTAGAACTCCGCCGGTCATCGTCCCCGTGACGGCCGGGCCGTTGCTGTCGCGATGGGCTCGCACGCTATTACCCACAGTCTGATTGTCAGACACCCAATGGTCCGGGAATCCGTTTGGCAGACCCGTCAACGGAAGATCGTAATCGGCGAGAGGCCGCGGAAAATCCGTTAACTGACGGGCGCCAGCGCCGTCGACACGAAATACGTTCCCGCGCGCAAGCACATGACGCACCAGTTGACGGCAGTACAGAATCTCACCGTTGGCTGCATCAACCAGCGTGCGGTACTGCGCGGCATAATCCGGCATGGAAAGCAGGACTTCCCACGTGAGACGAAGATCTTCGCCCATGTCAAACCACACAAGACTGGCCTTCACCGCATCGGCGAACGGACCCGCTTCGAACACCGTGTGCTGTTGCGGGCTGGCAGCAAAGCGGGTGGTCATCTTCGGCTCGTAACCGCTCATGTCGGGATAGGAGGACTTGTGGGCCACGCCATACGGGTCTCTCTTCCCGTCCTCTTCCGGGTCCGGCGTGGTGCAGTGTTTTACCGCCGCTTGTACAGCTTGTTCACTAGTGATCTTGGGATCGACGGTCGCTCCGGCGCCAGTCGGAGCGGCAGCGCCTTCGGTGTCGAGAATGGCGCCATTCGGGGCGAAGCTCACGGTCTGAGTCGCCTGAAAAATAGGGATGCCCTTGTGCCGCTGCTGGAAGTGAACCGCGACCGCGCCGCTGCTGGTCTCTTGGGCGTGATCGTCGGGTACAAACTCCGGCGTCTCCGTGGCGGAGAATCCCATCACAGCGTGCAGGCGGTTCAAGTGACTGGCCGCGCGCTCGACGTAATTGCCCTTCTCGGCGGGAGCCGAGGCCGAAGCGATCGCGGCCGGATTTCCGGTGACCGCACTCAGCGATGCGACCCTGACCGTTTCGGACCCTGGGAGTTTCTCGGATGCGACCGACGCGCTCGCGTCCGCGGTGACTTTCCGGGCCTCAGTCGCCCGATTGATGGTGTAGTCTCGACGATCTAGTTCTTTACCCATTGGGATTCATTCCCTCCTTCACAAGGTATAGCGGAGGATGTCCCAAATTCGGGCCAAAGTCAATGGTCAAAAAATGGGGGCGTCCGAGGGCAGACCGCGATCGAGCCAAGACAGAACGGTCTCGGCGCCATATCGATCGATCAAGGCTTGCACGCGGCGGCGGTATTCGGCATACTCCCGCCGCGCCCCTTCGGGGACGCTGGCCGATGTCGAGGGCTCACGCGCCAGACACAACACGAGCCCCTCTTGAAACCAACGCGGCAAGCCGGGCCGCGCGCGATCTTCGGTGACCACATGCAGCAGCTCATGCAGCAAGGTCGCGGGCGGCGGCGCTGGCTGCGTACGAATCGTGCGGCCGCTGGTGATGGCTGCGATCCAACCAGGCTCTCCCGTGGCGTCGCGGAACATGGCGACGCTAGGAAACACGCGGAGCCGCGGCGCGAATGAAATCCGCCGTTGCGCGCGGCGTTCGGCCTCGACGAGGGCTCGCTCGGCTTCTTCAAGCATTGCTCCGTCGCGATCCGCCATCGTCGTTTGCAGTTCGATCCGTTCGCCCCGGAGACTTTGCCACGGGATACCCTGCGCGCTAACGCCCACCCGCGCGCCGGAGAAGTAGTAGCCAAGGATGTCTCGATACCCGTGCCCTTGCCGCGCCCTCTCCAGCGCGCCGATTTGACACAAACCTACGCCGTGCCCAGTGCCCGCGCCCTGCAATCGAAACCGGCCGCCGCCTTGATCGGTCACCGTGAACCGCGCGCTCTTGATGGCATCACGCGTCGATTGGCGGAACGCGTCATAGTCGATCAACTGGCCATTCAGCCGCAGTTGACGCACGCGCCCCGACTCACTCCGCTTCACGATCTCGATCGACTTCGCTTCCAGATCCGCCACCCAACTGGCGCGGCCCGTGGAAAGGCAGAAGGTATCGGGCCGCCCTTTCAGATACGGAAGGTCGAGCGCCGGCCACAACGTGCGGGCGAATTCGGTATGACCGCCGCAGTGCCCCGTGTAGAAGACCTGCGCGGGGCGGCCTTCCCACCAGAGCAACTCCGCTTCGGTTGCTTCCACGGCGGCAAGGATCCTCGGCGTGACGCCGCGCTCGAGGAATCGCTGGCAATGCGGACCCTCGCACAAATCGAAGCCCGCCTCTTTGTGCCGCCCGAGATTCACGACCGCGAAGGTGCGCGCCACCACCGCGATCGCCTTCAGAGCTTCAGCCTGACTGAACGTGCCCGACTCTCCCGCGACGACTGCCGCTACATAGGTTTCCAGATCCCACGTGCGTCCTTTTACCTTGACCGTGCGAGCATCAGCGGCAAGGCTACACAACAGCAGTCCAGTTAGTGCTGTTTTGAGAACCATCGCTTGAGCGCCTTCGCCGCCTCCGGGGCAGCCGACCCGCCGCCCGTTCCCTCTTTGGTTAACACGACTACAGCAACGCGCGGCTTGTCCGCAGGCGCGTAGCCTGCAAACCAGGAGTGGCCACGTGTGGTGCCCGTCTTACCCGCCACCGCCAAGTTATCCACCGCCGCCAGTTGCGCCGTTCCCGCTTCGACGGCCTCCCGCAGGCCCGGCACGCCAAGGGGAGCGAGCTTGGCGTATGCGCGCGCCAGATCCATCGGTGAGGCCGTCACGCCAAACTCGCCCAATGCCAGTAGCTGGAGGTCTTCAAGCGATACCGGGTTGCGCGCCAACAGGAATCCAAACCCGCGCAATACCTCGGAAAGTTTGCCGGCGTCCACTGGTTGGACCAGATGAGCGAAGTAGAAGTTGCAGGAATAAGCCACGGCCTCTCGCGCGGAAACAGGCGCGGCAAAGCGGGGATGCACGCAGTCCATTCGGCGGCCGGAAAGCCGGAGGGTGCGTCCGCAGATTCGTTCCGGTGGAGACGCGACCGCTTGCAGCACGAATGGTTTGATCGTCGAGCCGGGCGAGACTCTCAGCAAAACATCGCCTTCCTGCCGCAGAACCCGCCCTGAGCCGACTTCCATCAGGACCACGGCGGCGGCCAGCGCCAATCCAGTCATCACGGACAAGTGTCCCATGACAGGATGGAACTTCGTGTAGCCTGACAGAAAGGAGCCTCCATACATTTTGTCTATCTCACGTTTCGTCCGGTATCGCGATACGTCCGGCGCGCCTTCATGGGGCTTGGTCGACGGCGACACGGTGCGGCAACTCACGGCCGCGCCCTACCTCGATCATCAACAGACCGGGCATACCGCCTCACTCGCCGCAGTGACGTTGCTGGCGCCCGCCGAACCGCCCAAGATTTTCGCCATCGGACGTAACTACAAAAGCCATCTGGGTACACGGCCGGCGCCCGCGCAACCCGAGGTCTTCTACAAACCCATCACCTGCCTGCAGGATCCAGGCGGCCCGATCGTAATACCGACGGGCGCCGAAAACCTGCACTACGAAGGCGAACTGGTGCTGGTGATCGGCCGCCGCCTGAGCAAAGGCACACCGGCGCAGGCGGCCGAGGCGATCTTCGGCGTAACCTGCGGCAACGATGTCAGCGAGCGCTTCTGGCAGAACGGCGGCGAGGGCGGCGCGGGAAAAGACCTCCAATGGTGGCGCGCTAAAGGCTCCGACACATTCGGCCCCTGCGGCCCCATGCTGGTGCGCGGGCTTGACCACGCGAACCTGCAACTAACCACGCGATTGAACGGCGAAGTCGTGCAACGACAAACTACCGGTGATTTGTTGTTTGACTCCGTCACCATCGTTGCCTACATCAGCCAGAACGTGACGCTTCAGCCGGGCGATCTGATCTACACGGGCACGCCGGGAACAACCAAAATGCTGAAGCCGGGCGATGCAGTGTCGGTCGAGATCGAAGGCATTGGCATGTTGACCAGCCCTGTCGCTGCCGCCGCCTAAAATGCCCGAGCAACTCCAAGCGATACTGGCCGAAAATTTCAGGCCCATCCTCTTCGGGGCACTGCGAGTGCTGATGATTCTGGGCGGCGCCTTCGCGGTCAATCGTCTATTCCGGCGCGGCCTGCACCGCACGTGGCTCTACTTCATTCAGAACACGCAGCGCCCGGGTGGACACTCAACCGACCCCGAGTTCGAAAAGCAGGCCGCCACCATCGCGGGCGTACTGCAGCGCACGACTACGGTCCTGATCTACGTCCTCGCGCTGGTGATGGCTTTGCGCGAACTCGGCTTCGATGTGGCGCCGCTGCTGGCGGGCGCGGGTGTCGCCAGTATTGCCATCGGCTTTGGCGCGCAGAATCTCGTGCGCGATGTGATCTCCGGTATTTTCCTCCTTTCGGAAAACCAGATCCGCGTCAACGATGTGGTGGTGATCAACGATACCGCAGGCTTGGTCGAAGAGATCAATCTGCGAACCACGGTGCTGCGCGATGGCGAAGGCACGGTACATGTGTTCCCCAACGGCGCCATCGCCAAGCTCGCCAATCGCACACAAGGCCACTCGTTCTATATGTTCGATCTGAACCTGTCTTATCGCGACGATCCGGACCGCGCGATCGCGATACTGCGCGAGACCGGCGAGCGATTAGCGGCGGAAGCGCCGTATAGCGCATCGATCCTGGCGCCGATCGAAATTTTCGGGGTCGATAAGCTCGGCGAGACGCATGTGGTCGTCAAAGGGCGGATTAAGACCCGGCCCGGGAAGCAATGGGAGGTGGGGCGGGAGATTAACCGCCGGCTCAAGCAACGATTCGACGCCGAGGGTTTTGATTTGCCCGCGCGGGCTCCGCGCCATCTGGAAGCGACGCTGAACCCGGGGCTGGGAATCGTAAGCGAAGAGACGGTTCGCGCGATCGTCCGCGACGTTTTAGCCGAAACGAAGGTCCTTGATGTAAAGGCTGGTAAACAAGAGCCCTCCTAGGTCTGAGTTGCATTGATTCAACCGTCACTTTGTGGTGTTCTAGAAGCATGAGGCTCGCTGTATTGGCCCTGCTCGTGGCCGTTTCCTTCGGCTCTGCGCAGACACAACTGCGCTCCCTTCGTGGCGTCCCGGTGCCGGAACCGCCTGGGTTGAATGAGTATGTTCGCGACAAAACGGCGCTGGCCGCGCTGGGCAAGGCCTTCTTCTGGGACATGCAAGCCCGCAGTGATGGTGTGACCGCTTGCGCCACTTGCCACTTTCACGCGGGCGCGGATCATCGGCGGCAGAACATGCTGGTCGATCCACAGAACCCTTTCCCGCTGAACCTGGAACTCTCGAGTGTAGCCTTCCCCTTCCGGCTGCTGGCCGACCCATCGAATCGCAACTCTACGGTCTGGCGCGACACGAGCGTGCGGGTTGGCTCCGCTGGCACGATCCGGCGAATCTTTGAAGGCATCGTCCCCGGCCAAGCCGCCGAACTGGGGCGCGATGCGCTGGACAAACCCGAGTTCATGATGGGCAATCTGCAAGTGCGGCGCGTGACCGTCCGTAACACGCCATCGGTTTTCAACACCGCCTATTATGTCCGCAATTTCTGGGATGGCCGCGCGACTCGGACGTTTAACGGCTTCACGGTCACGGGCGGCGATGTGGATGCTCCGGGAGTATTGGTTGCCGCCGGCGAGGACGGCGGGCTTCAACGTCATCACGTCAGGCTCGATCGAGCAAGCCTGGCAGCGCAAGCCGTTGGACCGGCGCTTGACCATTTGGAGATGTCCTACGCGGGCCGCACCTGGCCGCTGTTGGGTTAAGAAGCTGCTCGGTCTGCCGCCGCTGGCGTTGCAGAAAGTGGCCGAGGACGACAGTGCACTGGGGGCGATGGCGCGCACCGGCGACGGGCGTGGATTGCAAGAACGCTTCACGTATCTTTCGTTGATCCCAGGCGGCGTTTGCGCCCAGATTCTGGGAGTCGCAGCAACTGGTGAATGGCTCGGGCGAGGCGATTGCGGACCGCACTGGCGCGCCCGCCAACTTGGATGAGTTCACGCAAGCGGAGTACAATTTCTCCCTCTTCTGGGGCTTGGCGCTCCAGGCGTACCAATCTACACTTATCTACACTGAACTCCGATGACTCTCCGTTTGACCGCTTCATTTCATGGAAGGCAACCGGCAAGCGCTCACCCAACAGGAACAGGACGGTATGACGTTGTTTCAAAACGGCGCGCGATGCACGCAATGCCAAAACGGCGCTCAGTTTTCCGCCGCCGCGTTCAACGATAATTTCAGCACGCGCAACGATAGCTTCGAGACGACGGGCGTAAGGCCCGCCAGCGAAGACATCGGGGCCGGCAACGCGGCGTTCAAGTCGATCGGTCTGCGCAATATCGAGTTCACCGGTCCTTACTTTCATAACGGGGGACAGGCAACACTTGAACAGGTAATCGCGTTTTACCGGCGCGGCGGAGACTTCTCGCCGATCACCGGCGACATCCGGGCATTCAATGCCGGGCCTGAGCAGGTGGCGTCGATCGTAGCGTTTCTCAAGGCGTTGAGCGACGATCGCGTCCGCTTCGAGCGGGCTCCTTTCGATCACCCTGAGCTGTGCGTGCCTGTTGGGCATGTGGAAGAGTCTTCTACGGCGCACGCCGCCAGCGCCGTGGAGAAGTGGCGATCGGTTCCGGCGGTCGGCGCCAGTGGCAATGCCGTACCGTTGCGGACGTTCGATGAATTGCTGGCTGGGATCGGCGAACCCGTACACTCGCTGAGCGAGGCTTGTTCGGCTCCGCTTCCGCTGGACGGACCGGTCCGTTAGCACGCCTCGGCGCCGGGAGAGCGGTCGAATTGGCCGTAGGAGACCGGTGCGCCGATGGCGGTTTGCGCAACAATCGACAAGTGGAGAGGGGTCCGCAACTTCTTCTTCTGCGAAGTTCGTGCGGGCGGCGCGTTCGTTTTGGAGAGCTTTCAATTTCCGTTAGCTACTTCGCAAGGAGATCGCACAACAACCTAACCTACATCCCTCGGCCCGTTCGACCTTCAAATCGCCGATTCTGACTTGGTTGGGGCTGCCGCCGCTTGAAATTATGTAGAAACTCCAGCCCCCGGCTTTGCCCGGGGATAAGCGAAGCGTTACTTGGGACAGGCTGCCGCCGAAGCTCCACGCTCCAGGCCCAAACCACGGGGGTTGGTCTTCAACTCACCGTTCCAGTTTTGGGATCAGGGTCCTGGTTGACCGACAACCTGAACCGAAAGGCCTGACCAGATCGCGAACACGCCGTAGTGGCGGCTCATAATTTGGATTCTAGATCCACAACGCTTGTTCGGTATTTCGCGCGAAACGGACAGTCATCGGTGACCTTTCTTCCAGTACCGGAACCGGACTGGGCGACAATAGGCCTAAGGTGGCTTGCTAAGTACGCCCCGCCGGAAGATACTATACGGCAGACTGCCATGCGAATTTTCTCGCTCTTCCTGCTGAATGCCTTGTTGTTCGGTGGTACGGCGCAAGCCGCCGGGCGTCTGTCGAAGTTAATCTGGGGCGGCGACGGCGCCCGGACTCCGCTGTTGACCCACGGCAGGGCCAAGATGCTCGAACTGGAGGTCGTCGAACGGCCGGCGAAAGTAGTGGTTGAAGAATTCGCGATCGTCCGCTTTCGCGTGAAGCAATTGAGCCATCCCGATCCACAGTTCGTCGGACCTCCCCTCCGCTTCCGCCGCCTCTCGCTCGCCGGGGCGCAACTTGAGCAGCAATGGATGCATCCGAATGGAGAGGGGATCTACCAACTTTCGGTTCCGATGCGTCAAGCGCGGCAGCATTACCTCTATTTTGAAACCGGCGATCACAAGACTGTACTTGCCAGGGTGCCCTGGGTCGTTCTCCGTTCGGCTGACTAGGCTCAGGTTGTAAGATAACAGCCACATGCCAGCATGGGCGAGCACTGCCGAGGATGCCATTGGTCTCCCGGTCTGGGGGAATTTTCCGTCTGGCGCCGCCCTTGTGATATTTGGTTTGTTGGTCTTGATTGGCGGCCTTTTCAGGCCCGCCCTGGCCCGCTGGTTTCCACGCCCGGTTTTTGCCGGCGTAGCGGTTGTCTGCTTCGGTTTGTCGATGATGGCGGGCTCGCGATTGGGCTTATGGTTGATTTCGCCAATTGTCACGATGTCCGCCGTGGCGCTGGCAGTCGCCGGTTTCGGCACGGCCCATCCGCTACTTCCCCCGGATGACGATGCTACGCCTTCGCTTGAGGAGCGCGTTCGATTCTGGTTCGGCTGCGCCGTTCCTTGGGTCGCGGTTTACGAATTCACAGTCCACATGCGCCTGCCCGGACGTGCTTTTCAGTTCGATTTCGAAGACCAACTGCCGATCTATCCCGTTACCTCGTTGCTCTACCAAAGCACTTATGTAGCCGTCACCCTTGCCCCGTTTCTAGCCCGCACTCGGCGCGAGCTTCGCAAACTCACAATTTCGGCTTGGGTGGCCACGGCCTTGGTGTTCCCTTTCTACTGGCTAGTGCCATCCACTGCGCCCCGCCGTCCGATGACCGGCGACCATCTATTGGCCCGGCTCCTTTCTTTCGAGCGTAACGTCTATCCTCCTTCGGCGGCCTTCCCATCGTTCCATGTGTTGTGGTCGATCTTCATCGGCCGGCTGGCTCGTCCGTCATGGCTCGGTTGGCTCTACGCGCTGGCGATCGCAATTTCCTGTGTCACGACCGGCATGCATTACATCCCGGATGTGATCGTGTCGTTCGTGATCGCTCCTCTATTCATGGAGCCCGAGCGTTGGTTGTGGCGGCCGTTGCTACGGCTCGCCAATCGATTCGGTTTGGATGAAAAGGGACTAGCGTGGTTGCTCGTCTACGCCTTGTTGGGACTGATTCTGTTCTGTCTGTGGTGGCGTTCGTGCCCGGCGGCGATTATTGTTCTTGCTGCGTCGATCGGCGTGGTGCTGATCGAGTTGGCGCGAGCCGGGCGTCGCCGCGGGAATCAGTGGGTCGCGAACCGGCGATAGAACGAATAGCCCGCGACGGCGAAGCCGATTGTGATCACGATCGAACGGACGGTGGCCGCCGGCAATTTACGGGCCAGGCGCGCTCCAACGTAACCGCCTATGATCGAGGCGGCCGCCATTGGCAACGCGTAACGCCACACTATTTTGCCTTCAAAGACAAAGATCGCCGCGCCGATGCCGTTCATCACCGAAGCGAGGATCGCCTTGACGCCGTTCATCTGGTGGATATTCGCAATGCCCATGAAGCTGAGCGAACTCAGCATCAGTATCCCAATTCCGGCTCCAAAGTAGCCGCCATAGACCCCGACGAGAAACTGAAAAAAAACGACGCCTGCCAAAGTCGCGGACGAAGGCGCTTCATGTGGCGTGGCGCCGATCCACTTCGCGATCGGCCTCTGCACTAACATGAGCGTTGTCGCGGTGAGGAGTAACCAGGGCACCAGAGTTTCGAACAGCCTTTCGGGCATCCTCGTCAAAGCGAACGCGCCTGCAATGCCGCCGATTAGGCTGGGAAAAAATAAGCGGCTCAGAATCGGCTTCGACGCCGCCACTTCTGTGCGATAGCCCCACGCCGATGCAAACGAGCCGGGTAGGAGCGCGAGCGTGCTGGTCGCGTTGGCCGGTACGGCGGCCAAAACCGTCAGCAGTGCCGGGAACGTCGCGAGGGTGCCCCCGCCGGCAATTGAGTTGATTGCCCCGGCGACGAGCGCGGACAGACACAGGAGGAGAATCGTGAGTGGCGAATCGGTCATATTGGAGCAGGCGAACTCTCAAGGCTATCAGACGCCGTAGCCAATGTTCCGATTTAAGAGAAGTCATGTGAGAGTTTTGGTCCCCTAACTCCACTTTATCTATAGGCGCGATGAACAAGCCGTTTGACCGACACCTGAAAGAGTTTTTGGATCACGCACCGGAGTTGTTTCTCGGGTTGCTGCAGAAGTTGCCAACTGGGCCGGGCTGGGAGTTGAAGGTGCTGCGGCAGGAAACCTCGCCGCCTGTGATGATGCCTGACTTCGTGACGATGGCCACCGGGCCCGATGGAGAAGTCTTCATTTTTCACCTGGAGTTTTTCTTGGACTACGCAGATTGGCAGCCGGCGAAGATGGCCAAATATGGTGGAAGCCTGATGTCGCAGTACGATGCCGAAGTCAATTCACTGCTGATCCTGATCCGTCCGGGCGCGCCGGCGGTGATCGGTTCGAGCGGCGAGTACGGTAAGGGAAAGACTCGGATCACGCACGAATTCGAAACGGTGAAGTTGTGGGAAGTCAGCCCGGCTCCGATCCTGGAGAATGCGTCGATGCGTCACTTAATGGCTCTGGTTCCGGCCCTGGCGTCCGATTGGAGTACGGTGCAAAAAGCCGCCGAAGCGGTCGTCCAATCCGGCGACGAGTCAGAGCTTTCGCGGCTGTTGTTAATGTTGAGCCTCAAGTACAATAAAGAACAGATCGACCAATTGATCGGGAGACATGCGATGGGATTCGGCGAAGTGCTTTGGGAAGGTTCGTCCCTGCTGAAGGATATGCGTGAGAAGGCCACGAACGAGGGCCTGATGGCAGGCTTAGAAAAGGGCTTAGAAAAGGGCTTAGAAAAGGGCTTGGAGAAGGGCCTAGCCCAAGGCTTAGAGCAAGGGTTAGCCCAGGGCCTGGAGCAAGGCCGCCGAGCGGGCATTGAGGCCGGTCAGTGCGAAGAGGCCAGGCGGCTGCTGCGCGCCGTTCTGCGGGACCGCTTTCCCGGCCTGGAATCGCTACCCGAGATTGCCAACATCCGCAGTCTCTCCAAGCTCGAAGCTCTCTTCATCAGTCATGCGCTCAAGGATGTTTCGCGTGCGGGCGTGGAACTGGCGATTCGCGAAGCAGCCGCTGAGTAGCGGCACGCTGCGAGTCCCGTTGACCGCTCGCCCCGCTCTTTCGTTTTTTCGATATACTCGCGAGCGCACATGAAGTTCAAATGCCTGCACTCCGCCCTCTTGATTTCGTTGTCCCCATTACTTGCCCGCGAACCGCTTGAGAAGCGCATCGCGCACAACGACCCCACCACCTACCGGACCAGCAAGTCCGTTCATCAGGGTGCGCCGGGCGGCGCGAATTTCCAGGGGCTCTTTGACGCTTCGACCCTCAACACCAATCTGATTTTTCTCCACCGCGGCGTGATCCCGCCGGGCGGCGGCATCGGCCACCACTACCACAATCAGATGGAAGAGATGTTTGTCATCTTGGACAACGAAGCGCAATTCACCATTGACGGCCGCACCTCGGTGCTGACGGGCCCGGCCGGCGCACCGTGCCGCATGGGCAGGTCGCACGCGATTTACAATCCCACGAGCAAGCCCACCGAGTGGATGAACATCGCCGTGGGCAGCGTGAAAGGTAAGTACGATGCCTTCGACCTCGGTGACGACCGCGTGGGAGTGCCGGTAGATCCCAAGCCCGCTTTCATCACCATGCGGCTGGATCGCAAACTGCTGCGCCTGGCCCCGGCTATGAACGGAGGTGTGGGAGTCGCGCAATACCGCCGACTGCTGCAACCGGAAGTATTCTTCACCAACTGGGCGTATGTCGATCATCTCGTTTTGCCCGCAGGCGCCTCGATCGGCAGCCATATGCATGTCGGTGTCGAAGAGTTCTACTACGTGATGGCCGGCGAGGGCAAGGCGAAGATCGGCAACGAAACCGCCGCCATCGCCAAGGGCGCAGCGATTCCCGTTCTGTTCAACGACGTTCACAGCTTTGAGAACACAGGCACGTCCGAGCTTGAATTCATGATTGTGGGTGTCGCGCGCGAAAAAGGCCGGCTCGACACTGTGGACGTGAAGTAGAGGCCACAAGCATGGGAAGATATGGGTGCACGACATGGTCGCCGCACCCCAGTTCGCCACGCCCTCCGTCCCGGCTCTGTCACCCGAGGTTCTGATCGAAGCCTACCGGCAGATGTATCTGTCACGCCGGCTGGATGATCGTGAGATTCTCCTCAAGCGCCAGAACCGCATCTACTTTCAAGTAAGCGGAGCTGGCCACGAAGCGATCCAGGTCGCGGCTGGTATGGCGATTGAGCCCGGGCGTGATTGGGTCTATCCTTACTACCGCGACCGGGCGCTTTGTCTCACGCTTGGGATGACAGCCGCGTCGATGCTCCTTCAGGCCGTTGGCGCGGGCAACGATCCGAGCTCGGGTGGACGTCAAATGCCGTCTCACTGGAGTTCTCCGGCCCTCCGCATCGTCTCCTCGTCATCGCCCACCGGTACGCAATATCTGCAGGCCGCCGGATGCGCGCAGGCTTGCCGCGTCTTGGGGCCGGGTGAGATTGTCTTGGTCGCGTCGGGCGAAGGCGCCACGAGCGAAGGCGAATTTTGGGAAGCGCTCAACATCGCGTGTCTTGAGAAATTGCCTCTGATTTTTTTGATCGAAGACAACGGCTATGCGATTTCGGTGCCGATCGAGGAACAGACGGCCGGTGGCAGTATTACCAAGCTCGCGGCGGGGTTCCCCGATCTGCTCACGCTCGATACCGACGGAACGGATTTACTCGCTTCGATCGACACGATGCGGCGCGCCGTCGATTATGCGCGCGCGGGCGAAGGTCCGGTGTTGGTGCGTGCCACTTGCATCCGGCCCTACTCCCACTCGCTCTCCGACGACGAGAAACTCTACCGCACCGAAGCGGAACGTCAAGCCGAAGCTGACCGGGATCCGCTCAAGCGGTTTTCCGAGTGGCTGGTTTCCGAGGGGCTACTCGACCGGCATCGCCTGCAACTGCTCACTGAAGAAGTGGAGGCCGAACTGCAATCGGCCACCGATGCTGCGTTGAACGCGTCCGGGCCGGCTGCGGGCTCCGCCTTGCGTTTTCTCTACTCCGAGTGTGTGGATCCCACTGGGCCTGACTTCGACACCGAGCCGCGGTTGATCGGCGACCACCGCACCATGGTGGATGAGATCAATTTGACGATCGACGAAGAGATGGCTCGCGATCCGCGCGTCATAGTTTTTGGCGAGGACGTCGCCGACTGCGGCCGGCCTGAAAATCTACCGCTCCTCAAGGGCAAGGGCGGAGTGTTCAAAGCGACGCAAGGGTTACAGCGCCGCCACGGCCCCGAGCGCTGCTTCAATACTCCGATCGCCGAGGCTGCAATTGCAGGCCGAGCTATCGGCATGGCGACGCGCGGCTTGAAACCGGTGGCCGAGATTCAGTTCTTCGACTACATCTGGCCCGCTATGATGCAAATTCGCGATGAAATGGCCACGCTTCGCTGGCGCAGCAACAATGGTTTTGCTTGCCCCCTGGTCTTACGCGTTCCCATCGGCGGATATTTGACTGGCGGAGCGATCTATCACAGCCAGTGTGGCGAATCGATCTTCACCCATATTCCTGGCCTGCGCGTGGTGATGCCTTCCAATGCCCTTGATGCGTGCGGCCTCTTGCGGACCGCGATTCGTTGCGATGACCCGGTGCTCTTCTTTGAGCACAAGAAACTTTACCGTGAAGCCTATAACCGTTCGCCACATGCAGGGGCGGATTATCTGATCCCCTTTGGCAAAGCGCGAGTCGTAAAATCGGGATCGAACCTGACCATCGTCACCTACGGCGCAACGGTTCAGAAGTCACTGCAGGCTGCGTTGGAACTGGAAAGACGCCTGCCTCATGTGTCGATTGAGATTCTCGATTTGCGGTCGCTGGCGCCTTACGATTGGAGCGCGATTGCCGAGTCGGTCTCGAGGACCAGCCGCGCCATCGTCGTGCATGAGGACACACGTTCGTTCGGGTATGGGGCCGAGATTGCCGCACGGATTAGCTCGGAACTTTTCGACCGGCTTGATTCTCCGGTGGGCCGGATCGGCGCGTTGGACACTTGGGTTGGCTATGCTCCCAGCCTCGAGGACGAAATACTCCCGCAAACAAGCACAATTACCGCCGAGGCTGAGCGCTTGTTACGCTACTGACCCGGGCGGCCTTCGCCGCCTGAACCAACGCAGCCTTCACTTCGGCGGAGGATCGGGCAGTTCCGAGAGCCTCGACCAGATTTACGATTGCCGATTGAGCGGTAAGGCGCCGGACGGCAACCGGAATGGTCAAGCCGGGAGAAATGCACTTGACGACCAGCGCCAGCATTCGATGGGCCTGCTCGATACGGCCTTCCTCACGGGCCTCTTCGAAAGCGAGCCTTCGGACTTCCTCTATGAACGGCGCAACCGCGTTAGAATGCTGGATCCAATCGGGTGGCAAAAAGTCTTCAATTAACATCACTGGTGTCCAAAACAGGCACACGAATCGCGCCTGGTGTTGCAACCGTGAGCCTTGCGAGCGCGAAAATCCGATTCTGATCAAGAACGGCGAGGCCCTGCTGGCGGGGTTGCTGCGCTGTGGTCATTGTGGCGCAAAGTTGCTGGCCCAGTATCCCGGTCCCAGCGTCATTCGATATCAGTGTTCGGCGTATATGCTCAATCGCGATCATCCCTGTTGCGTAATGTTCGGTGGGCTGCGTGCGGATCGCTTGGTGTCGGAGCAACTGATGCAGTGCCTGACGCCATTCGCCGTCGAAGCGGCCATCCAAGCTCGGCACACAAAAAAACAGCGGGACCGCTGAACAGCCCCGCTATTAAGACTCACTCCGTCCAACCGGAGTTGGTCCACTACTTTTGTTTTAGAACCAGCCCGACGACATGTCCTTCCGGATCGGCCAGCATTGCGATAGACACATTCGCGCCTGGGATTTCCGTGGCCGGCATGACGATCTTTCCGCCGAGATCGGTTGCCTTGGTCAAGGCCACCTGCAGATCCTCCACCTCGACATAGAACGTCTGCATCGAAACGCCACCCTGGCCAGTGGCTATGCCGCCTCGGATGCCGCCACCTTCTGGCGCGACATATCCGTACTTCATCGGATTTTCTGCATTAATCTTCCATCCAAAGAGCGATCCATAAAAGCGCTGCAGCGCTTCGCCATCTTTTCCTAGGATCTCGAAATGCACTACTGGGTTGGGCATGAAAATAACATCCTTTTCTTGATTACACTTGCGTCTGTTGACACGATTTTGTCCGGCTTTAGCGCCTGACGCTAATGCGCGTACCGACTACTTTACCACCAGTTTCAATTATTTTAGTTCCGTCTGGCAGAAAGATTTCTGTTTCGAAAATACCCGTATAGCTATTGGAGTCGGCGCCCAAATGAATCGCCTCGCGGACCTTTCCGACGCTATCTAACCGCCGGGTCACCGGATCGACCTGAAGAAACATCAAGGTCATCGCGAATTGGTTCGGCCCGGTCTTTTTCCAATTGCCGTGTCCGTCACTGACGGTGAGCGGACCCGGCGTACTGGTGATCGGAGTAAAGTTTGAGGAATCGATATTGACTCCGCCAGCCAGAAAGGTTCGCACGATTCGGAACGGAGTGCCTTCCACGGTCAGTTCCCAAGTTCCTTCTAAGCGGCTTCCGCCCTCATCGGCGGTAGCGATCGAAGGCTGCGCCCCTTGGACCAGCAACAGCCCGGTTATGGCGAGGAGAGAGAATATTCGAGTGTTGTCAAAAGCCATAACATTACCTCGTCGAATGCAGAGCCTCTATTTTGATCCGTTTGCCTACCGTACGGCCTGAATTCGTCAGTACCGGAGTGCCATTAGGCCGCGTAATATTCGTCGTGAAGGCGCTCCCATACTCGTCCGGCCGATCCAGAGTGACCACTTCCTCCACGCTACCGACACTATCAAGGATCTGAAACGTAGCGTTTTTCTGCGGGTCAAGCTGAAAATACTTGACGATTACTTTAATTTGATTGCGACCGGTTCTCACCCAGGTACCGTGCCCACCGCTATTGATTAGCGGCCCAGTCGTCGGTGTGAACGGTGGAAACGCATAGGCGTCGATCACGCCGCCGCTCAGGTCGTAAGTTCGTAGGATCCGGAACGGGGTGCCGGTAATCGAGATATCCCAACTCCCCACAATACCCTTGGAACCCTCGCGATTGTCGTCGTCCGCTTGCAGCCGCGACCACAATCCGACCGCAACCAAGCCCAAACCTAGCGTTGCCACAATACGGAATTTCATCTGATGTCTGATTTTCATCTTTCCTCCTTTTGCTTATCTTCGACGGATCCCGCACCCTCAACGAGTTTGATGGCGCCGATGGAAAAACTCTAGAGAAGCCTCCAGATCAATTTCGACAATTATAGTCTAGACCCTAGGAATAAGTCAATGGGTAAAAAAAAATAACTACCCAGTTACCGAATTCGATTTAGCAGAACGAACGCTGACTTTAGTCTGCTAACTTACACTTTCTGGCTGGGAGTAAATGGACCGAGCGTGAACCCTAATGGAAATGTTTGGATGGGAAGAGGATGAGGACGAGAGCCAAAAGACCATCACGACGAAAAGAACGGCGGAACTGTTGAGCAGTCCCGCGGTTTTCATCAATCTACTAAACTTTAGATTCCTGGAAAATCCGCCGTCGGCCCATAGATCGAAGGCACTGCCGCTCCCGCCATACGGACATACACCGAGAACTGCCCGCGGTGATGGACCAAGTCGAACATGTTGGCCCACATCGCGTCGATCCGGCGCATGTCGAAGCCCGCGAAATTCATGATCTGATTTAGATCTTCCACCGGCGATGCCGCGATCGCTGCATCGACAGCCGCCGCGTTCGCTTCGAAAGCCGCAATCACCTCCGCCATCGTCGCAGGCGCCGGATTCGCCAGCAGGGCAAAATCGCCGATTCCGGCAGTCGCCTGCGTGTAAAACCGTTCCTGGTTCGCCAACACGAAGGCCAGCTCTTTGGCTGTCCTCGACTTGGCGTGAGGCTTTAGATCGGCCTGGTCGGCCGGAAGCGCTTTTAGCAGATTGAGGGTTGTGGCCGATTCTCGTTGATGATTCCGGGCCAACGTATCTTTTTCTGTATTCACTGTCGTTCTCCTGGCTGTGACGTTTTTGACGAACTTGCCGGCAGACGGACTGGGATTGATCTAAGGAACGTGAACTGTCGCTGCCCTGATCGAAACTCTAGTTGAGCGAACCGCAAACAGGCCTGCGGCCCGCAGGAGCAAACATGCTGACGCGCACGACGGCCGCCCTTTTCGATTCGGGGCGGCCGTCGTGTATGAGCTGCCGTTAAGAGGCGTTCTGCGGAGTATGAGCCTACTTAATAGGCGCCTCGGGGACGATACGCTTGGCAACCGTTTTGCCAGGGTTGGTCCCAACGACAGTGCCGTTTGGCAGCGAAATCGTCGTGGCAAATTCGCTAACGTAAGAGTTCCCATCGTCCGAAATCTTAATCGTTTCGCGAACCGTGCCGATCGTGTCGATCACTTGGCCGAAGCCTGGTGCGGCAAGATACTTCAATTGAAAGTACTGCACCGTCGCGTTGAAGATTGTGTTGCTGGTCCGCTGCCAATCGCCATGACCGCTGCTATTAATCGCACCGGGCGTAAAAGTGAAAGGAGGGAAAGCATAGGAGTCGACAATGCCAGTGGGAGTCACCGTGCGTAGGATGCGGAAGGGAGTGGGGCTTCCATCGGGCAGCGTGATCGAGATGTCCCAAGCGCCTTCCAACCCACGGAATCTGCCCCGTGCTTGAGTTGAAATACCACGCGAGTTTGACTCGGCCTGTACAGTCCGAAGGCGATCGTCGTGTAAGCCAAGAAATACCACCGCGGCCAGCGCAGTGAGCAAAAGTCCAGTTGTCTTATTCATTTTTGGTTCTCTTTTCCGTTCGTTCTTTATGGCAGCAGCAACCGGGCCGCGACAAGTTCTTTGGGAGAAGTATCGGCGTTCTTCACGCGTCTTCACCAAAGCGGAAGGGCCACGGCGCTAACCGCTCGCGTCTAGTTCGGAACGTTCGCCTTCACGCGATGAATCGTGAAGTGATAGGTGCCCAGGCAGCCCAGCGGATTCTGGCATCCAGCAGGCAGGGGATCGAGAGTGTTGATCGCCGGGAAGTGATTGGTCACATCCAACGATCCCTTGAAGCCGTTGCGGAGGACCTGGACCAAACCATTGGCCCCGACGATCGGGAAGAAGTGCGGCTGAATATAGCCGATCATGTTGTCGGGATTGGTGGGGTCGAAGTAGGTGACAAAACGCGGGCGAGCTACGCCGACAAAGTTGCCGGGGACCTTTCCGTCGCCTTGCAACCACAAGAACGATGCCTGGAAACGCTGACGGCCCGCAATCTGCGGCTGAGTTTTGTCTGGATCGGCAGCCCACGCCCCTTGCGCTGTCGTGTGAAAGACCGCGATCGAGCCAGCGTCGTTAACGGTAACGGTGTTATCGCTATGCACCGTCGGCATCATCGGAACTTCAGGCGGCAGCGTTCCCGGAATCGAGCCGCAAGTGCCGCAAATCTGTTGGCAAAAAGCGGCATGACCGGCGTCGTCTCCGACGGCCGGGCACGGGCGCGCCACGCCAAACCAAGTACCCACAGCGCTCGGATCGGCGGTGTTGCCGCCTTTATTTCTTCCGTTGGCCGCCCGGGCCGCAGCGAAATCATCTTCAACCTGAGCGTGCGCAGTGACGCCGGGGCTGGTGAAGCGGCTAAAAATTACCAAGCCTGCTACGGTTCCCATAACCGCTGTCGCGAAGACTGACAGCAACAAAGATCTGTTCATGAAATTCTTTCCTCCTTGGAGAGATGCCGACCATACTACCCGACGGCTGTTGGCAAGTCAACGGTTGTCCGGCTTCGCGCAAAAAAAAAATTCGCCGCGCCCGCTTAAGTGAGCCGATTACGGCAACCAGCCCGCCGGCCGGAGCCAAAATCGGCCGATCGGGATCCTAACGGTTTCAAAAGCTTTGAAACAACTATTTGGCCTTGCGGCTGAAGCTCAAGGAAGTGCCCAGCAGATGGGCGAAATTGCGATACTCGCCGTTCGTGCCTTGAATATTATTGGCCGGCACATTCACCGTGCGGTTCACAAACTGCATGGCTTCATAGAAGAAGGTGAACGGAATGCCGAACATGCTCTTCGTCGCCCCAAGCGTAAAACTGTGGCGATTAGAATCGGGGAACAACGGTCCGACGCTTTTGTCCACCACCGGCGAACGGTCGTAAATGTAGCCGAGCCGCATCGACATGTCGCTCCCCAGTTTCTTCTCCACACCCACATTTGCGATCCATGAATTGCGGAAGTCGAAAATCAGACGGCGCTCGGCCGGCGTTCGGACGTCCTTGTTCGTCTCCCGGGTCTTCGTGAAGTTAAGCGGAACGCTGGCGAAGCGTTTATAATCCTGCATCTTCATGTCGAAGGAAAGTAAGGTGTCCATCGGTCCTCGGCGTGAAACGCCCACTGCGTAAGTGGCCGGAGTCGTGAATGAACCGGTGATGTCCTGGTTTGGAAACGCTTTGAATAGTAGATCTTCGCCGACGAATTTTTCCAGCGCATAGCCCGTGCCAAATGCGAAGGACGCCTTTCCTTTGAGATGATTCGTGACCGCGCTCCGGAACATGAAGCCGAAATTCAACTTGCCATCCGGATGCTTGTACAGGTACCCGAGATTGAAGCCGGGGCTTTGGGCTGTCCCGGCGATTCGCGACCGTCCCTCCGGTAACAGTCGAGCGATCACGCGCGCGGCCTGCTCCTTGTCCACGCCTGGGAACACTGTCCCGGCAGCCTCGCGGCCGAACTCCAGGCCATCGTCCAGCGGGTTTAGGATGCTGGATTCGATTAGTAAGTGAGTATGAACCAAAGCTATGCCAACACCTATGCTTGAGTTCTTCGTCAACTTATACGAAACCGTCGGCTGAAACCAGAAGGATTCCAACTTGGCCCTGGTACCCGCGAAACGTCCGGGGTACTTGGTAAGTGCCGGATCGCTGTCGTTGAAATTGGTGAAGTTCGCCGCCAGTCCGAATGGAGCGAACAAACCGAAGCCGATCGCCAGCTTATCGGACATCCTCTTGGTTACGTAAAGACTGCCGACCGGGATGAACTTAGGCTTGATCGAGCCGGAGAATCCCTTCGTAGGCACCTGCTGCCCCGGCGGCGGATCCGACGGGACAAAGCGAAACAGGCCCACCACCGCGAGAGTGTGCATCTCGAAGTTCATCCCCTCGGAAAAGGCGATTCCAGCAGGGTTATAGAAGATCGCCGAACCATCGTCGGCCACCGAAGTGAACGCATTGCCCATGCCGGCGGCGCGAGCTCCGTTCTCGGCAATGGAGAAGGCGGAGCCATCCACTCGGCCAGTGGAGATCACTAACCAGCCGAACACAGCCAGCGCGTACGCGCGCGATTTCCAACTTGATTGCAGTAGACCGTACTGAACCGCTTCTCCCCCAAAGGGGCGCAGCTCAGCCTGTCTGCCTCCGAACCGAGCCAATCTCATACTTATGCCATTATCGTTCCCGCTCGCCAAATGTCAACCAACTTAAAAAACTTCTTTCGACGAACGCAATGGAAAAAAGGTTCCAGAACTTGAAAAAAAGTCCTTGTACCTGGACACTGACACCTGTTACTTTGGATTCATGTGTTTTGTAGACCGTAGGCTGACGGTCGGAGGATCGCTGCGGCTTTGGGGCTCTTGCCTGCGCCTGGTCTCTCTGACAGCGAGCGTGGCCATCTCCGGCTTTGGCCAGTCCACACCCCGCCTCGACACGACGACGTTCGTCGTCGTCGGTGAAGGCTTGGCCGCCGGGCAAGCCGGCCCTGGACTGAACGAGACTGTCCAGAAGTCAAGCTTTCCGGCTCTGATCGCCAAGCAAATGGGCACTGCCTTTGCTCAACCGCTCTTGCAGGGCCCAGGTATGCATGAAGTGTTGGGATTCCCTTCTTCTGCCATCAACGCTCCAGGTCTATCGCAGGGAGCCACGCGAGTCCAGATCAAGGCTACGCCCACTTCAGACGCGTCCCCCCCGCTCTTCATCCTGAATGTTTCCGTTCCCAACGCCAGACTCTCCGACGCCTTGTTGCGCCGCCCGGCCCTGCCGCTCCTCCAGGAAAACGACCGCCAGCAATCGATCGTGAACCTGATCCTCGGCTTCCCGCAGCTGATCGTTAACAATGATGTGCCGCTGTGGTCGCAGGCCGAATATGCCGAAGCGATGTTTCCCACTTTGGCGCTGGTCGAGCTAGGCTACTACGAAGCGCTTGAGGCCGCCGTTAAGCAGCAACCCGATCTGATTCCTTCCGCCGCCACCTTCCGGGAAGGCTACTCGAACATCGTGAAACGCCTACGCTCCTTGCAATCACAAGTGATCGTGACGACGATTCCGGACCCGACTGAAACCGGTTTCTTCATCCGCCCTCAGGTCGCGGCCCAATTGACCAGCGCCTCGCAGTTCGTGATCCAGAGCGGATATGGTGTCGGCAACAACGATCTGCTTACCATCACGGCGCTCAACGAAATCGGTAACCACTTCGTCCGCCGAAAGATCGAACCGCTCGGCCCTACCCGCATTCTCCGCGCGGCGATGGCCGACCAAATCCGTACGCGGGTTCGCGCGCTCAACACCGAAATCCAGACCGTTGCTCGCGAGAATGGAGCGATCGTGTACGACTTGGCCGCTTTGTTCACACGCATTCGCGCGACCGGCGCGGTAGTAGATGGGCGGCGGATAACCGGTGAATACTTTGGCGGCTTCTATTCCCTCGATGGCTACTATCCCGGCACGGCCGGCCACGCCTTGATCGCCAATGAACTCCTTGGGTTGATTAACCGGACCTACGGCCGAAGTTTCCCGCTGGTGGACGCGAACGCGATCGCTCGCCTGGACCCCGTCACCCGCATGGCTCCTCCGCCAGTGGGCCGCCCGTTTACGGCCGCCGAACTGAAGGTGACTGAGTAATGAAGACGAGAAAAATCGCCTGGCCGGCCGCTGCCCTCGCAATCTTGACCGCGACTGCGGCCTTCGCCGAAGATCCGCTCGTGATCTTTGAACCATTGCCCACGCCCCTGCGCCTGCCCCCCGGTCTGGTCCAGACTCTGCCGATCGACAAGACCGCCAGTTTCTTCGGCGATACCTTGCGAGCGGTCGATTGTGAAGACGACAAGGATCTGCCTTTTGGCATTTGTTCTAACTTCCTGTTCGGTGGACACGCCCTGACCAGTTCGCACCTGACCGGCAACATTGAAATCAAGTTCTATCCGCCGGTCCGCAATATCTCGCACTTTGAGGTTCGTCACGTCGTGCTCGAAGGTGACGATAGCGTGCTGTCGACGGCCGGCGGCTACAGTTTTCCGGTCCTCGCCAATTCGGTTACCGATGGGCCGGATTTGCTGTCCGAAGGTGATGTGGATCTCACCACGGGCGGCGTCGCCAACATTAAATACCGCGTCCTCTATAGCAATACCGCGCTGCTCGCCCTGGCCGGCGTCAATCCAAAACTGAAGCGTCCTACGATTGAGTTCCCCGGCGTCCGAGGTCGCGCTTGGATCCGCTTCGAACAACGCCCCGATGGCAAGCTCGATTACTCATTTCAAGGTTCTACGTTTTTGCCGCTTGGCAAAGACATCCTCGGTGACCCGGTTCGCTGGCCAATGCCATTCTGCAATCCTCAACTGCAGTGCGGCAGCGTTTTGGCTCGCGGAACCAGCCTACACCCGCATCTGACCATTAGCACCAAGGCCCCCGGCGGCCCATCCTGCGCACCAAACTGCCCGGATATTCCCACCAACACGATCCGCGAATACGTGGTCAATGGTCAAGCCTCGTCGTTCGGGGACGACTTCCAACTCGACATCCCGCAGTTGGGCGGTCTCGGACCGGGCCGTTCCCACATGCAGGGACGCCTGCAGTTCCAGTTTGGACCGCGAACCGGCGACACGGTGCCGTTCATCGTAAGAAGCCTGGCGACAGCCGGGTTGCTCGCCGATCCGCCGATCAACCCGTTGCTCGGCCCGGGCTTCGGCCCAGGCTTGATTGGCAACAACGAATTTCTTCGCTTCCCATTGCAGACCTACAAGCTGGAACGAGTCCTATTCGCCGACGAGGCTTTCAATATTCCCCACGGCCAGATAGATCTGCGCACAGGACGAGTGCTCGGCGAATTTGCTTGGCCGTCTTTCTATGGACAGGCCGTGGCCGAAGTGCTCTTCGTTCAAAACGATGGACGCATTTCCACTCAACCCTTCGACGTGCTCGCCCGCCAGGGTGGGAATCGAAATCCGGGCTATGCGTTTTTCGAGCGCGGAGCCAACGGCCAGACCACTTTTCGTATGAGTGCCGAGCACGTGCGCTCCTTTGCCGACTTCCGGTTTCCTTCACCTGATTTTCTCAAGGCCAACAGCTATATCGCGGGCCCCAAGGGCGAACTCAATCTCTTCCTGCGCTTGCAGGCGGGACGAGTCGCCGAAACACCGCGACTGGTGAAAGCGGGCGGCGGCACAAGCGTTCTTTCGTCGGTCGGCGATCGCTTCACGTACAACTACACTATTCCCTGTGATGGCAAAGCGACCCGCGCCATTTTCGAATACACCAACACCAATTCGGGAGCCTCCGGTGGAACTTTCCGCCTGAACCGCATCGCATCGGCCAATTGCACCAATTCAGCGGGAGCCCGGGATAACGACTACGACGTGGTCACCGTCTCCGGCTTCGGACGATGGAGCAAAGATGCCGAAGACGCCGCACCGCGCTTCATGACGGCGCAGTTCACGCCGTCCTACGTCAGCATTTTCGTATTTCAGAATCCGGACGACAAAGGCGGGGTCGTCCTCTCCAACGCCAACACCAAACCGGCGGAGAAGCCGCTGCCCTGACCTCGACCGCCCCATTTTGAATTGAGACATCCAATCCAGGAGGATTAGAACCTATGCAGAAAAGACGCAACATTCTCGCCGGGTTGTTCGGCGTGCTCGGCGCCAGCAAGGCCGTGAATGCCGCTGCCGCAGAATCAAGCCTTGAGCGCCAGATCTTTGAGATCCCGCTCATCTTTACACAACGTGACACCGTTGTCGATTTTTCTCCCAGCACCGGCCTCGGTTTGCAGGTTGGCACGGTACAAGGATTGATCGCCGGCACGTCAATCGTGAACTTCCAGTTCACCCCGGTTTCACAGACTGAGATCAACTTCGACAACCGCGCCCTGATCACCGATCTCGACGGCGATCAGATCATCTTCAAGAATGTCGGCAACGGCCGCTTCCTCGTTCCGCCCTTGTCCGATCCTGGGTCGCCGCTTGGCAACCTGATGGGCATCGGTGGTCCGCTCGTTGGGACCTATGATTGCGTGCAGGCCTCGGGCAAGTTCCGCTTCCTGCTCGGCCGCAAGTTCCCGTACCGTTCGGTAGCCTCCAACCCCGCTCGCAACGGTTTCCCCGGCCAGGTTTACGTCGAAGTTTACTCCGACGTCCTCGGCGGCCGTCAACAGTAAGCGGACCATCGGCCAAGGGCAATGAAAACCAGCGTCATTCGCCAGTCCCGGTTCATTCCGGCTCCTCCGGAAAAAGTCTACCAGGCATTCGTGAACGCCAGGCAACACGCGGCGTTCACGGGCGCCGGTGCAACTGGGACGGCGAAAGTTGGGGCGGCCTTTACCGCTTGGGATGGCTACATTTCCGGCAAACATCTTGAACTGGAGAAAGGCAAACGGATTGTTCAGGAATGGTCTACTTCTGAATGGCCCGAAGGCGCTCCACCGTCACGGCTGGAGTTCACGTTTGAAGCCAAAGCGGGCGGCTGCCAGGTAAAGATGGTCCAATCGGCGGTCCCTGCCGACCAGGCTGATCGTTATAAACAGGGCTGGATGGACTTCTACTGGACGCCCCTGACCAACCACTTCCAGACCGGCTAATTTGCGCGTTGCGTGAAGCGCTTCAAAACATTGCTCCGAAGTTTTGTTTTCGATACACTGATCCCACCGGCCCGTAGTTAAGTAGGAGCCGTAGCGTTCTGGTCGACAGGAGGAGTCCAATGTACCGCTATCCCATTTTTTTTTATTTAGCCGCTTTAACAAGTCCCCTGGCGGCTTCGCCAGTCCTAAACGCCGCGAACCCGTTGGTTGACCTGTCTCAATTCAGAGTCACAACTTTCGCAACCGGCATCGATTTTCCAACTTCTATGGCTCGACTCGGCGATGGCTCGCTTCTAGTCGGATCCACGCTTCCAACGCAATCGTTCTCGGGAGACAGCGGCTACCTGAATTTCTATACAGGCTCGGGCCGGTTGCTCCGCTTCACCGATACGGACGCCAACGGTGTGGCCGACGGCCCGGCGGTCGTAGTCGCCAGTGGACTCGCTGGGGCGATCACCTCGGTCCAGACATTCGGGGGCATCGTCGCTGTTGCAACCGTCGGCAATGCCAGTAATCCGAACTCGCCCGAAGGCGCAATCATGTTTTTTCGCCAGGGCGCCTCACCCAACGACAGTTATGTCAGTCTCGGTGAAGTGCGCTTCACTTACAGTACGGGGGCGCTACCCACTTTTGCCCTGGCAGTTCGCGAAACTCCTGGCCAGCCGGGAAAATTCGATCTGGCCTTTGCCTTGCCAGGGTCCGATCACTTTGGTAGCGACGCCGGTACAGTCACCGCGACCGGGCTTTTGAGCGCCTCACTCACTCCGGGCTCGGCTTGGCGCACGACTGTCGATCCAGCATCCGGTTCATTTGGACTCTCTTCGTTGACTCAAGTGGCATCGGGGCGTTCGCACCTCGGCCGGAATAATCTTTGACAGTAATGGCGACCTGCTCATTACCGACAATGGCTTCCAATCGTTTTCCACTGGTGACCATGTGAGCGCCGACGAACTCAACCGGATAGCGGCGGCGTCTCTTAATTCTTCGACCTTTCTTGGATACCCAAACAACTATCCGGACTACACCACGGGCAGTTTGGTTGGCGGCGCCGGACAGCAGGCTCTTTCGGCCTTCATTCCGCTGAGCGGTGGCGGTGAATCCAGAGGCGTTGCGGGGGTCGCACAATCGCCGTTCAATTTCCCACCCGCCCTGCAGGGAGGCTATTTTGTGGGGTTCCACGGGCTTTGGGACGAAGTCGGAACCGCCAACACCGTTAATCCGATCTACTTCGTGAACCCGGTCACCGGTGAGTATTCCGCCTTCGTCACCGCCGGTCAAAGCGGTTTCAGCAAGCCTGATGGGCTCTTGGCGTCCGCCGAAGGTCTCTACATCGCCGACATGTTCACTGTGCGCCAGTTTGGGGCCTCCAGTGGTGCGCTTTACTTGGTGGCGCGCGATACCAGTTCGGGATCTCCCGTACCGGAGCCGTCCTCCTTGGCGATGTTGGTCGCAGGTCTGACTTGTTTGCGTTTTTCTCGTCCGCGTTCGTGGTTGCCCGCCATGGACGGCTTGACCCAAGCAACGCCATTCCAGTAATCTCTATAAGGTTCAGGAGATTGCCCGTTTGGGACCGTTCAACATTTCCGTCAAGGGCGAATACGCACTGCTGGCTATTCTCGACTTAGCCGCCCAACGCCCAGGCGCGCCCATAAAAATCGCAGCCATCGCCAAACGGCAGAAAATTCCTCAAAAATTTCTGGAGCTCATTTTATCGGGGTTGAAGCAGGGCGGGTTTGTCGAGTCCCGCCGCGGCGCCGAAGGTGGCTACCTGCTCGCCCGCCCTGCTGAGACCATCACTGTCGGAGAAGTGCTTCGGTACATGGAAATTGGACGGTCGCGCACCCCCACGCCGCCCAATGGGACGACCCCTTTCGGAGCCCTATGGTCCGAAGTCGAGCGCTCCGTCACCGGGATCCTCGACCGCAATAATTTCGCCGAGATCGCGCGATCCTGGAACGAACGCCAGGGCCGCTACATCCCCAACTGGGACATCTAGATTCATTTCTTGGAGGCTTTGATGATTTTTGACGACAATTCGATGAGCATTGGCCGGACACCGCTGGTTCGTCTCAACCGTGTGGTGAAAGGGGGCGGGGCCACGATCCTGGCAAAAATTGAGGGCCGCAACCCGGCGTACTCGGTGAAATGCCGCATCGGCGCATCCATGATCTGGGACGCCGAAAAGCGCGGCGTCCTCAAGCCAGGCAAGGAGCTGATCGAACCAACCAGCGGTAATACCGGCATCGCCTTGGCTTTCGTGGCGGCCGCTCGCGGCTATCCCATCACCCTGACCATGCCAGAGACGATGTCGCTCGAACGCCGCAAGGTGCTCAAGGCCTTCGGAGCCAAACTGATGTTGACCGAAGGCTCTCTCGGCATGAAGGGCGCAATCGCCGCCGCCGAACAGGCCGCCGCCACCGATGCTGACCGCTATGTCCTTCTCCAGCAGTTCAAAAACCCGGCCAATCCAAAGATTCACTTTGAAACCACCGGACCGGAAATCTGGGACGACACCGAAGGCAAGATCGACGTGCTGGTGTCGGGCATCGGCACCGGCGGAACGATCTCCGGGATCTCGAAGTACATCAAACAGGTCAAAGGCAGGAACATCATCTCCATCGGCGTCGAACCGGCTGCTTCACCTGTAATTTCTCAGACATTATCCAATCAAACGCTCAAACCTGGCCCACATAAAATCCAAGGCATCGGAGCCGGATTCATCCCCGATACGCTGGATCTCAAAATGGTGGACCGGATCGAGACCATCTCGAACGAAGAATCGATCGACATGGCTCGGCGCTTAGCCAGCCAGGAAGGCCTGCTCACGGGTATCTCCTGCGGAGCCGCCGCTGCAGTGGCGGTTCGAGTCGCGCAGGAACCCCAAATGAAGGGCAAGACCATCGTCGTTATTCTGCCCGACTCGGGTGAACGGTATCTGAGTTCGGTCTTGTTCGAGGGGATGTTTAACGACTGACAGGTGGGAAGAGCGGGCGCCTTTTTGGGTGATGAGGGGTGATGGCGCCCGCTTACGTAACGGGGATAACGTATAGGTGTATTCCCCTTACTCCAGGTTACATGCCGTGATTGAAAATTTCGATAGGGAAACAAAAGGCGAACAAAAGTATTGACGCCGCGCCGGATCCGCCGTACACTGAAGGCGAACAGAAGGCGAATCGATGGCTCACAATCCCCCGTCCCCCACTTCTCCAATCATCCGTTGCGGCCCGGCAGGCTGGGCTCATAAGCACTGGAACGGCGTCGTATATCCGCAGGGGATCGGCCCCGCCTTCAGCCCGCTTGAATTCATGGCTGAGCGTTTCGACACTCTGGAAGTGACCTCTTCCTTCTATCACATGGTCCGCCCGGAAATGGCTCGCTATTGGGCCAAGGCTGTTGATGCCAACCCGCGCTTCCAGTTCACAGCTAAAGTAAACAGACAATTCACGCACGAACGGGCGGTTGACGTCGCCTCGATTCGGCAATTTTCGGAGGGCCTGCGCCCGCTGTTGGATCGGGGACGCCTGGGCTGCCTCCTGATGCAGTTTCCTTCGTCGTTTCGATTCACGACGGAGAATCGCGCGTTCCTGATCCAGTTGCGCAGGTTGCTGCATGAATTCCCCTTGGTCGCTGAACTCCGGCACGCCAGTTGGAATATTGAAGAGGCCGCGGGCACGCTCATCGACTATCACATCGGCTTTGCCAACCTCGATCAGCCGGAATCGATCCGTTCCCTGCCCCCCACGTCTCGCTTGACCTGGCGCGTCGGCTACGTCAAACTCCACGGCCGGCATTGCGGCCCGGGCTTCGATCAATTTGACGACCGGCCCTATGCCGTCACCGGCAACGACTATCTCTATAGCAGCGAAGAACTGGCCGAGTGGCGAACCCGGATTCAGAACGTAGCTCGTTTTTCCGAATCCACTTTTGTGACCTTCGGGAACGACGCCGGTGGACGCTCGGTGGTGAACGCGCTGCAAATGAAGAGCCTCCTGGAGTCGATCCCAGCCTTGTCGATGCCGGCCAAAGTGGTCACAGCCGCGCAATCCCCGCTCTTCGCCCATCGCGCCGCTTAATTCCAATACCGTTCACTTTGGTGCGTCAGACAGTGGGACCGGCCTCCTGGCCGGTCGATGGCCGGCACGGAGTGAATTCAACTTCGCAGGCTGTGGCGGCTATCATTACATGGATGATCGTCCTCGCTTCCGCCTCCCCGCGCCGGGCCGAATTGTTGCGGAATGCCGGGATTCCCTTTGTCGTTCGTGCCGCTTCAATCGCCGAAATCCGGCAGCCCGGTGAAAGCGCTTCGGCCTACGTCAAGCGGCTGGCCGAGGAGAAAGCCCGCGCGGTTGAAGCGGCTCCGGATGAGATCGTGCTCGCCGCCGACACCACGGTTCACCTCAACGGCCGTATCCTCGAAAAACCCACCAGCCCGGCGGACGCGCTCGACATGTTGACGGCTCTCTCTGGCAGGTCGCACGAAGTGCTCACCGGCATCTGTCTCCGCCGCGGCGGAGACTTCGTCGTGGACTGCGAATCCACAGTAGTCCGCTTCCTGCCCGTCCCAATCGACGCACTTACCACTTATGCCAACTCGGGTGAGCCTATGGATAAAGCGGGGGCCTACGCCATCCAAGGGCAAGCCTCTCGTTTCATTGACCGCATCGAAGGCTGCTACTTCAACGTGGTCGGACTCCCCGTCTCGCTGGTTTGGCGCCGCCTCCGCGACTGGAAGACGCCGATTCCGAGCCGCCCACGCCAGTAAGCGGTGTGTTTTGGAATTTCGCCGCCCGTATATAGTTCGCCGCCTGAGCGCTATCGATGTCGGCCTGCTTATCCGCCCATTGGCGCCGGACACAGCAGGATTTCCCGGCTTTTATCGGGCAGCACACACGGTCGATTGGCGTGGGCAGCGGGATCGGAAAACGAAACGGCGTCGGCTACCAGCGGAAGACAGCCGCCACGGCAGCGCGATCCAGAGGCTCATCCAACTGCCAAACGCTGCCCCCGTGACGCCACGTTTCGACGGCGGCTGCGTTAGCGAGATTATCGTCATGTCCAACCGGCGAACCGCTCGGCAACACACGCTCAAGGATGTGATCGACATCACCGCTCTCGGCCGGGTCACCCGTCACAAACAGGTGCAACACCCTGCCGGCCGCCGCCGCGCGAAGGATCTCCTCAATCTCAACCGACTTCTTCCCGGTTCCGGCGCGCTGATAGAGATCGACGGCATGGAGAAGCTCCACAGGCTGCCATCCACGAATCGCCGCTCGCCCCTTCTCGGCCAATTCGGCATCAGTCGCTCCTCCGTCCGGGCTGCCTTCGACCGCGTGCGCCGCCAACAGCGGATAGCGGTTCGTCTCGCGATAGGCCGCCAGCTCAGAAGTCGCCCCCGCCAACACCAATGGCAATCCGCGCTTCTCAAACAATGGCTGAAGTCCACGCTCTAAAGCCCTGCAAAAATCGTGCAGGTACAGCTTTTCCTTTTCGGCGTATGTATCGTGGGCAAAGGTGACGCCGCTTGCATGGCCGCGTGATTGTTCCGGCTTGTCGAATCCCTCGAACGCCTCCAGACCTTGCGGCAGCCCGGCAGGCAGTTCAATCGGATGATGATACGACGGCCCGCAGTCAAGCAAGCGCGTGTGCTTCTTCGAGACAGCCAGTAGTAGGAACTCGCGATGACCGGCCAGGCCGCGTACCATCGGCGTCAAGCGCGGATATCCATCCACCACCACCAGGTCTTCGACCTCCCACGGAAGATCCACGGTTTCAAACCGCCTCGTCGTTCGCAGGAACGCGACGCCGTTCGCATGTCCAGAGTCCAGTTCCGGGCTAGCCATACACTCACGCAGCGGTTCCAGCAGGCTCTCACGATCGGTCGGCAGGACGCCGCGTCTCTCCAGTAGCTGCTCGGCCTCCGTCACGATCGCGCGGAGCCGAACTCGCATGGGGCGCGAACCGGATCCGGCCTTGTGGC
The DNA here is from genome assembly GCA_043755595.1 of Acidobacteriota bacterium. GTDB lineage: Bacteria > Acidobacteriota > Terriglobia > Bryobacterales > Bryobacteraceae > VFZP01. The sequence goes on from JAYUSQ010000264.1 coordinate 60,894, forward strand.
CAGCCAGATAAACCGTCACACAAGTACCTTCGAGCGATTCGGCCAGTTCACGCGGCTTCGCCTCAACTGGCATTTGCCGGGGATCGATGGTCATGTTGGCTTGCATTTTTCAGTCTCCGCTTCAACTGTCTGCAATTACCTCGCCAACTCGATTGGAGACTCGATTGCAGATTGCAGGAGCAAGGAGTTCCGATTATGTTGCCGTTCCGCAAGATTATCTTCCCTGTCGACTTCTCAGGCCGTTGCCGGGCCATCGCGCCCTTCGTACGTCAGACTGTCGAGAAGTTTGACGCGAGCTTGATCCTTTTGCACGCAATCGATCCTGTGCCGTTGGTCATGGGTTCGGTCGAAGCTTCAGCGGCAATGCCAATACCCGACTTTGTCGAGATGAGACGCAGGCAGGAGGAACACCTGAAACGTTTTGAGCAAGAAATGTTTCCCGGCATGAAACTCACCCGCTTGCTCGAAGACGGTGAGCCAGGATGCGTCGTCCGCGACGCTATTCGCCATCATGGGGCCGATCTGGTCATGCTGCCCTCCCATGGTCACGGCGCCTTCCGGAGATTCCTGTTGGGATCGGTCACCGCCAAGATTCTCCATGACGTGGATTGCGCGGTCTGGACCGACGTTCACCATGTCGAAAGCCAAACGGCGTTCCCCTACCGCCGGGTGCTTTGCGCGTTGGATCCCGACGCCGAGGAGTCCAGCGCCGTCGTCCGGGCAGCCGAGTACATGGCCAAGACGTACGAGGCGGATCTGGTCCTCGTCTGCGTGGTTGAGACTCCGCCGGCCGCCTGGGAAGTGGACTACGCGCCGTACCGCAAGGCCGTGCTCGATACCGCAGAAGAGAAGATGCGCCGTTTGCGGCACGAAACCGGCATTCAAGCTCCGTACGAAGTGGTGGAAGGCCGCCCGGCCGAAGAGATCCGCCGAGTCGCCATTGAGCGCAAGGCCGATCTGATCGTCACCGGCCGCGGTCATTCTCAAGCGGGCCTCGGGCGCGCCTGGTCGCAACTTTTCCCGATCATCCGGGAGGCGCCGTGCCCGGTCTTAAGTATCTGACCAAGCCGCTGCGCCAACCCACGCACAACTGGGGCAAAGCGCTCGATAAGGAGACCGTCCCAGTAGAACGAGAGCAAAGCAACGCCATGCGGCTCTCGGTCCGCGCCGGTTTCCTGATGCTTCTGGGCAAGGGAGGCGCCTACTGGGTCACCGGTTCAGCGGCGATTCTGTCCGACGCCGCCGAGTCGGTGATCCACATCGGGGCGGTGTTCTTCGCCGCCCTTAGCCTTTACCTGATCCAGCGGCGTCCACGCGTCCAAGCGCCATATGGCTATGACCGGATCGCTTTCCTCTCGGCCGGTTTTGAAGGTGGAATGAATATATTTGCGGCCATTTGGATCATCGCCACGGCGATCGCCAAATGGATCGCCGGCATCCAACTATCGCAACTCGGATTCGGCACATTGGTTGTCCTCGCCGCCGCCGTCATCAATCTTGCGCTCGGCTGGCATCTGGTCGGAACAGGCCGTAAACACCACTCGGTAATTCTCGAAGCCAACGGGCTGCATGTCCTTACCGATAGTTGGACCAGCTTCGGCGTCGTGGCCGGCCTGCTACTCGTGATACTCACGGGCTGGCAGCCGTTCGATCCGATCTGCGCGATCGCAGTGGCGCTCAACATCCTCTGGTCGGGAGGCGGCCTCATTCGCCGCTCCTTCCGTGGCCTGATGGATCTGCCCGATCCCCTTCGAGCCGGCGAATTGCGCCAAGCGGTTGAGACTGCCTGCACCGAAATAGATGCTACGTACCATCGTCTCCGCTTTCGCGACACCGGCCGACATACGATCGTCAGTCTGCATCTGCTGCTGCCGTTTACCCTGACTCTGGGCGAAGCTCACCGCCGCGCGACCGCGTTCGAGAAGCGTTTGTCGTCCCTGTTGCCTTATCCTTTGGAAGTCGCACCACACCTTGAGGCAAAGGAGGATCATGACGCCATCCACTTCCACGAACCAATCGCCTGGTCCTGAACTGACCGGTCTGTCGACCGAAGAGGCCCACGTTCGTCTGGCGGTAGCCGGGCGCAATGCGCTGCCCGCCAAACAGCCGCCCAACCCGCTGGCCCAATTCGCCCATCAGTTTAAGAATCCGCTGATCTACATCCTGTTGTTCGCACTGTCGGTAGACCTGGCCGCCTGGTGGCGCGATGGCGCCCACGGGTGGCCGGTTGAGTCGTTCGTCATCGCCGCGATTCTATTGGTGAACTCCGGCTTCGGCGTTTGGCAGGAACGAAAGGCTGAGGCAGCCCTCGCCCGCCTCCGGCAACTTGCCGCCCCCAGGGCTTGGGTTCTACGGGATGGGACTTGGCGGCAACTCGATACCGAAGAGCTTGCGCCCGGTGATCTGGTGCGGGTCGAGGCGGGAGACCGCGTGCCGGCCGACGGAGTTCTCCGTGGATCGGGCGTGGGCGTAGACGAATCGATGCTCACCGGAGAAAGCCTCGCAGTCGACAAGGATCGGGGCGAGGAACTCCTGGGCGGTTCTCTCGTCGTGCGAGGCCGCTCGTTTCTGGAAATCCTGCGCACGGGCAAACGTAGCGCCTTGGGCCATCTGGCGGGCATGTTGGAAGAGCTCCAAGAGGAAGCCACGCCGCTCGAAAGGCGTCTGCAAACCTTCGGCGCGCGTATCGCTCGTTGGGTCGTAATCCTCTGCGTAGCGCTGATGATTCAGGGCCTGTTGACGCAGGGAGTGGGACGATGGGCTGAAGTTTTCCTGTTCGCGGTGGCGTTAGCGGTGGCCGCCGTGCCGGAAGGTTTGCCTGCGGTCATGACTTTAACCTTGGCGCTAGGCGTCGAAAGGATGGCCGGGAGAAAAGCCGTCGTCCGCCGCCTCTCGGCGGTAGAATCGCTCGGCTCGGTGACGGTGATTCTCACCGACAAAACGGGTACCATCACCGAAAATCGGATGCAGGTCCGCAGCATCGAAGCGGCGAATGAGCCGGAGCTACTTCAGGCCCTCGTTCTAGCGAATGATGCCGACGGCGAAGCGGGAGATCCGATCGATCTCGCGCTGGCTGCCTTCGCTTTGACTCGCGGCGTCGCTCAAACGGAATCGCGCCGCGCCGCGCCCCGCGTATCGGGGCGCGACTTTGATAGCGCTCACAAATTCCAACGGGCAACCGTCAATCGAAACGGACAGCAGGTTAGTTATCTCAAAGGCGCACCCGAGACGATCCTCGAACGTACCGCACTGACAGGGGCCGAGCGCGCGCGCTGGATGGACCAAGCCGCCTCCGGCGCAAGCCAAGGCCATCGTGTGCTGGCTGCGGCACGCGGGCCTGAGGAATCGGAAACCAACCTTGAGTTTCTCGGCCTCATCCATCTCTGGGATCCTCTGCGGGCCGAAGTTCCAGCGGCCTTGCGTCAAGCGCGCGAAGCGGGAATCCGGGTCGCCATGGTCACGGGCGATCATCCGGCCACCGCCGCCGCAATAGGCGCGCTCGCCGGCTTCGACACATCGGTGATCGTCACCGGCGATGACCTCGACAAACTGGATGAGCCACCTCCTCTCGCCGGAATTTACGCCCGCGTTCGTCCCGAACACAAACTTCGATTGGTGGAGGCGCTGCAACGCCGCGGCGAAGTGGTGGCGATGACTGGCGACGGCGTCAACGACGCACCGGCCCTCAAGCGCGCCGACGTAGGGATCGCCATGGGCCTGCGCGGATCCGACGTCACGCGCGAAGTGGCGGACCTCGTTCTCCTCGACGATAACTTCGCCACCATCGTCGCCGCGATTGAAGAAGGTCGAGGGATCTACGAGAACATTCAGAAGTTCATCCGCTTCCTCTTCTCCACTAACCTCGCCGAAGTGATTGTGATCTCCCTCGGCGTAACCTTCTCGGCGCTGCTCGGCCTTCAGGACCCGTCCGGCGGATTACTCATGCCGCTCACCGCCGTTCAAATTCTTTGGATCAACTTAGTCACCGACGGACTGCCGGCACTGGCCCTGGCGTTGGACCGCAACCCCGGCGTCATGGCCCAAACCCCGCGCCCGGCGTCGGCGCCATTGCTCGACCGGCTCTCACTCCGCTTTGTCGCCGGCGGCGGATTCATCAAAGGTTTACTCGGCCTCGCCATCCTCGGTCTGGCTCTGCCCGGTTGGATCGACAGTCCAACCGCACGGTCGGCGATGTTCCAGTTTCTGGCGATCGGGCAGCTTTTCTTTGCATACCCTTCGCGGCACACGACGGTCATCCCACTTACCAACTTCGCTCTCCATTGGGCCGTCGCGCTCGGGGTAGGCATCCAATTGCTCGTCGGAATCCTCCCAGGCCCCGCTGCGCTGCTAGGCTTGACGCCTCTTAATGCTGCGATGTGGGTTCTGGTCTTTTCCTGCTCGCTGCTTTCTTGGGGCTTGGCCGAAATCCTCAACAGGGTATTGTGGAAGCGTTGACGATGACACTTCCCGATTCGTTCTGGCGTTTGGCCGTCGCGGTGGGGCTTGGTCTGCTGATCGGCTTGCAACGCGAACGTGCGGCCGCCCGTCTCGCCGGGCTCCGGTCCTTTGCCCTCTTCTCGTTATTCGGTTACCTTTGCGGAGTGCTCGGAGGCTGGAGCGCCGCCGCCGGCTTTCTCGCCCTCGCTGCCGTGCTGGTGGCGGGCAATATCGTTGAGCATCGCAGCCCGGAAGCCGACCCGGGCGTCACCACCGAAACGGCCGCGCTCATTGTCTTCGGTAACGGCGTCTATCTCGCTTCCGGATCGGTTGCGCTCGGCACCGCGTTCGGAGTCGTGGTCGCCGCGCTCCTCGCTTTTAAAGTCGAACTTCACTCGCTCGCCCGGCGAACCGACGATGCCGATTTCAAAGCGGCCGTGCAGTTAGCGCTCCTCTCCTTCGTCATTCTCCCAGTGTTGCCGGACCAGACCTATGGACCCTACGGCGTCTTCAATCCCCGCAATGTCTGGTGGATGGTGCTGCTCATCGTGAGCATCGGCTTCGTTGGTTACCTCGCTCACAAATTCATGCCGTCACGCTCGGGCATCCTGCTGAGCGGTTGTATCGGAGGCCTGGTTTCCAGTACCGCGACAACCGTGAGCTACGCCCGCCGCGTTGTCCACGATGGCCTGTCCCCCTCTCATGCAGCGACCATAGTCGTGATGGCCTCAAGCGTTGTCTTTGCCCGCCTGCTACTGGAGATCGCCGTTGCCGCACCCGGATGGCTGTGGCAAGCTGCGCCGCCGTTGCTAATTCTGCTGGCGATCCTGGCGGCGATGGCCGGATTCCTTTGGCACAGCAATCATGCCGATGTCACCTCAACCCCTCTGAGCAACCCATCGCAGATAGGCGTCGCTATCATGTTCGGGGTTATCTACACTGTCGTTCTTTTCGCGGTGGCCGCCGCACGAGACTTCTTCGGCGATCGAGGCCTCTATCTCGTCGCCGCCATCTCCGGCATCACCGACGTCGACGCCATCACTCTTTCCACCGCGCGTTTGGTCCAGACCGGCAGTCTCGACGGCGCCCTAGGCTGGCGTGTCGTTGTGACCGCGACCCTCTCAAATCTCGTAGCCAAAGCAGCCATGGCGACTGTATTCGGAGGAGCGCGGTTCGGCCGCCAACTGGCAATCCCCTTCGGCGGCGCCATCCTAGCCGGCTTGGCCGTTATCTGGCTCTGGTAGCGAACGGCGCGATGGCTTTCCAACCTGTGCAATGCTGAGTCTGTGCCTCTCAAGACAGACTTGGCCCATTGGAGCGCCGCGCTGCCGGTGACGATTCGGGACCTGATTCACCGCGTACTGAACAACGGCGCCGACACCGAAGCCGGCTTGCGCGCCGCCGCCTTCGAACAAGCGGCGCAGATCGTTCCACCCGCTTCCCTACCTGATGAATTACGCCCGTGGGTGACGAAGGTCGCCTCGCACTCCTACAAGACGCTCGACCGCGATGTCGAACAACTCCGCCAGTCCGGCTATAGCGACGGAGCCATTTTTGAGCTCACCGTAACCGCAGCCGTAGGAGCCGGCGCCGCACGATGCAAGCGCGGCTTGGAAGCTCTTGAGGAGGCGCTACGATGAGGCTCGGTCTCGATCGCATGCTGAGCCGCGTGCAGCGCCTATTGATTCCGCCCTACCGCCGAATCTTCGACGGAGTACCCGGCCCGGTCTTGCTGGTCTCGGTCAGGAAGAAATTCTTCGGCGATGGTTGGAGCGTCTGCATGTCGCAAGGCATGCGCAACGCCAAGCACTGGACCAAGAGCGAAACCGAGTTATTCGCCGCCTTCGTCTCAAAATGTAATTCGTGCGGGTATTGAACGCAAACCCACGCCGCGGTCGCGGTGCGAGGAATGGACCCGAAAACGGTGCAAGCGGTGCTGGCCGATTGGCGCACGGCTCCGATACCGCGGAAAACCCGCGCGCTCCTCGGCTTTCTTGAAGCGGTTACGCTCCGGCCCGCTGAAGTCGGAGCCGAAGATGTCCGCCCGCTGCTGGCGCTGGGGCTTGCGCCCGATGCCATTCGCGAAGCCCTCTACGTCTGCTTCCTCTTCAACGTGCTCAACCGGTGCGCCGACTCGTTCGCTTTCGATCCGCCCAGTGAGGTATCGGCGCGCAGAATTGGCTTGATGGCGCATTGGCTCGGATACAACCGCGTTCAGTTGCCAGGTTGAATTCTGGCTATACTGGCCATACCAAACCCGCCACGCTCCAGCGGACCGCCAGGGGTTCTTCACACCAAATGAATCGCGATTTATCTCATTTTTCTTCGATCGCTTTCTTGTTCGCGGCAGCTTGCTTGGCTCAGACGTCCACGTCGCAAATCTCCGGCACGATCACCGACCCATCCGCCGCTATCCTCCCCGCCGCATCCGTCACGCTCACCAATGAAGCGACGGGAGTAACTCGGAAACAACAAGTAACCGCCGCAGGAGTCTATGCCTTCCCGGCCATACCGGTTGGCGCTTACACCGTCAAGGTGGAAGCCCCCGGCTTTAAGACCGCCACGCGCGCCGGCAACGCGGTGCAAGTCAATACGCCGGTCGCGGTCGACTTCCAAATGGAGGTCGGCGCCGCCACGGAGAGTATTTCGGTCAGCGCCTCCTCCGAAGTCCTGCGAACTTCATCGGCCACGCTCGGTAACGTGGTCGAACGGAAATCGATCGTCTCGCTCCCGCTCAATGGCCGCAATCCCTTGAACTTGCTCATGTACGAACCTGGAGTCACGCAGCGCGCGGGCAACACCGTCAACGTGAACGGCGCCCGTTCCACCGCGGTTAATGTCACCATCGACGGGATTGAAGCCAATGAGTCCAGCTATCAAAACCCCACCAACAATGTTTTCCGGCTCAACCCCGACAACGTCCAGGAATTCAAGGTAACTACTTCGAACCCCACAGCCGAAGAAGGCCGCAACTCGGGCGCCAACGTCTCCATCGCCACGCGTTCGGGCACGAATCGATTGCACGGCACTGCGTTTGAGTTCTTCCGCAATACCGCGCTCAACGCCCAGGAATCTTACGCCAATGCGCAAGGGTCCGCCAAGCCCATCCTTCAGCTCAATCAGTACGGGTTCGAACTCGGCGGGCCGATCCGCAAGAACAAGACTTTCTTCTTCGCCAGTTGGCAGGGACAGAAAGTCAACTTCTCCGATCCTGTCGACAAGATCTTCGGAGTGGTTGACTTATACGCGCCTACGGCGTTGAATGGCGTCTATCGTTACTGGGTTGCCAATCCCGCTAATCCGTTAGTGGTCAACGGCCAGCGGATCGCGCAAAACAGCCAGTTACTAGTGAATCCCACCACCGGCCAATACGCGCCCGGCGTCCGCGATTGCGCCGGCGCGGGAGACTCCAACTGCGTCGCATCCTACAACATCTTCGCCAACGATCCTCTGAACAGGGGGCTCGACTCGGCGGTAAAAAGCGTCCTCGGCAGCTACCCCGCGCCCAATTCCTACAGCGCTGGCGATGGACTCAACACCGGAGCTTTGCAGTGGAATCCGCCCGTCAAGGTGCGCGGCCCACAATACATGGTGCGAATCGATCACACGATTAACGAGAGCCATTCGTTGTTCGGACGTTACCTCGGCGCCAAGCAGCAATCGTTGAACGGCGATCCGAACAACAGCCGCCCCATCGTGATTCCAGGCTATCCGCCGCGTGGCGAAGTATTCCGGCCCGCCACCAACATCGCCATCGGCCTGCGTAGCGTCCTGACGCCGCGTCTTGTCAATGAACTTACTCTTGGTTACTCGCGTTGGACGTTCTTATTCACCCAAGGCGAAGCCAACCCCGCCTTCCCAAATACCCCACGCTTCACGTTTAACAACTCTGACGTCGACTATACCGCCAACCCGCGCACTTCACGCGCCGTCAACACGCCGCAAATCGTCGAAAACCTTAGCTATCTCAGCGGCAAGCACATCATGCACTTCGGGGCGAACTTCCGCTTCTACCAACACAATGATCAACGCGGCGATGTCGGCGGAACCAGCCTGACGCCGTCCATCTCGCTATCGCGCGCCACCCGTCCGCCCGCAGGCTTCAACTTCCCTACCCTCGCCACCGCCACCACGCCGGGTATCGCCGCAGTCGACTTGAACCGCCTGCAAGGCACGGTAAATGACTTACTCGGCATTCCCGCCGGACTCACTCAGGTTTTCCTCGGCAACCTTCGCAGCGATACGTTTCTTCCGTTCCGCTCCGGCCCTGGAGTAACTCTCTGGGCGCAGGGCCAACGCGCCAGGCAATTCAATCTCTACGCGCAGGACGAGTACAAGGTGAAACGGAACGTGACGCTCAGCATCGGCGTACGATGGGAGATCAACCCGCCCCCTACCGAAGCCGGCGGCCGCGCCTACGTGCCCAACCGCAGCATCGACGGCAGCGAAGGCCCGGTGTCCTTTGTCAATTCAGACCGATGGTTTAAGAACTTCAATTGGGGCGCCTTGGCTCCGCGGCTGGGCGTCACCTGGGCGCCGGGAAATTCGTCAAGAATGGTGGTCCGCGCCGGCTACAGCATGGCGTTCGATCCGCTCGGCACATTCCAGGTAACTTCGGTTGCCACCTCGGTTCCCGGTCAAACCTTTCGTTGCAGCTCACAATTCTCAGGCCCCGGCGGAGCGCTCGTTACCACGCCGGGCTGTCAGGCTGTGCCGAATGTGCGGCTCGGCGCGGGCTTCCCCAACGAAATGACTACGCCCACCGTCAAGCCTTCCACGTTCTTGACCCCGCCCGCACAAGTACAAAGTACCGCAGCCCCCGTGCGCGTCTTCGATCCAAACCTCAAGCTCCCCACTGTCCACATGTGGAACCTGACGATCCAACGCGAAGTCGGAAGAGGCTACGTGGTAACCGGTGGTTACGTCGGTCGACGCGGCACGCGCCTTTACCGCGCCTGGGATATGAACCAGATTGACGCGGCGCCGATCCTGCCATCGTTCCTTGCGTTGCAGCGCAACAGCGCCCTCTCCGGTTGCCGCCCTGATGGCACTCTTACCAATGGCGCAGCCTGCCCCGGCGCCAGCCCGGTCCCGCTCCTGCAACAGGGCATCGTGACCCCGGCCTTCGTCAACGCAACCGCGACCCTCACCGACTTGAGTCAGAACGCCGCTGGCACTTTCGCTGGACGTATCGAGCAAACCACCCTGGACGCGCGCCTCCGCCGCAACCAGCAATTCGCCCAAATCCTGCTGCTCGACAATGGCGGCGACTCAAATTACCACTCCGCGCAATTCACCGCGCGCAAGCGTTTCGATCAGGCTGGCCTGCTCCTGAATGCCGCTTACACGCTCGGTAAGTCAATCGACAACTTATCGCTCGATCCTGTCGGCACGACGATCGGCGGCGGGTTGACAACCACCAGCGCCCGTACCCCAGCAGACGGACGCAATTACAGTAACGAGCGCGCCCGTTCGGACTTCGATCAGCGGCATGTCGTCAACCTCACCGGCATCTACGAATTGCCCTTCGGCAAAGGCAAACGTTTCGGGGGCGGCGCAGGACGCGCGCTCGATCTGCTGATTGGGGGCTGGAGCGTCAACGGCATCTACACCTACCAATCGGGCGAGCCATTCACCGTTCGCTCAGGCGTATTCACGCACAACTTCACGGCGCAATCGCGCGCCGCCTTGAAGCCCGGAGTCGCCTTGCCAGAGGCGAAGTTACAGGATAAGGCAGGCGTCATCGGCCCGGTCTACTTCCCGAACGCCGAGGCCTTCACCGCACCGGCCCCCGGCGAAGTCGGCATCGGACGTAACATCTTCCGAGGCCCGAACTATTGGAATCTCGACAGCGGCATCTCGAAGGGTTTTCAGATCACCGAACGTGTGCGAGCCACCTTCCGCACCGAGATCTTCAACACCTTCAACCACCCCAATTTCCAGAACCCGCGTGACGCCAGCGTAGGCTCGCCCGCCATCAACTCGACAGTCTTCGCGCAAGCCTGCTGCGTGACCAATTCCACCGCCAGTTCCTCCACCACCAATCAGAACGGCGAGAGTTGGCGCGTCGTGCAGCTTGCGCTTAAGTTGAGCTTCTGAAATTCCCGCAGCCATTGTAACTGGCTCTCGGTTTCCGGCACGGGCAAACCACGCGCGGCGCTCACGGTTTCAATCGCCTCGTCCAAATCGACGCCTGACACGATGAGCGCGCCGATGGCAATCAGCCCCGAGCGGCCAATACCTTGCCGGCAATGCACCGCTACGGACCGGCCTGCTTCCAACTCGCCCGTGACTTCACGCAAGAGCGCTTGGACCTCCAGCATCGAACCCGGCACTCCGCGATCCGCCGTCGGAAACGAAAGAAAGCGTATGCCGTTCTGCGCCGCCGCCTCGCCTTCCGAAGCCAGCCCCAATTGCCCGGCTTCTTCCCGCTCTAGCATTGACACCATGACGTCGAGCCCCGCCCGGCGCCAGGCGGCGGCTTCATCCTCCAACCAATCCCCGCCACGCGGGCGTAGCGCGACCGCAAGTTTCCCTTGCCACGGGCCAGGGATCCAATAGAGCTTGGTTGTCACAGCAGTTCCTTCTCTATTATCTCCCTGGGAAGCGCCTGTGTGTCTTCGCCGCGTTCGATCAGCACGGTAATCCGGTGATGACCGTCGAGCAAGGTACCGTCGGGCCTCGCTTTGAGAGAACCCAATTGGCTTGGCAACAGTGACGCTTTCAACTCATCGCTTGTTGCCCGCCGAAATCGCTCAAGCTTCCAACGGCTCAAAGCGTTCTCGCCGTGAAGAAACTTGAGGTTCACTGCGTCCGGCTCATCAATTCGCTCGCCCGCGCCTTCGCCAACCGATCCCCAGCAACCCCACGCCCATCAGCACCCAAGTACCCGGCTCCGGCGCGGGAACCGCATTCAAATCCGCTTCGGCCGTCAGCCATTCCACCCGGAACCCGCCAAAAGCGCCAGTGTCTTCCACCACGAATTCGACCACATTCAGCCCGGCAACAAAGCCGCTGTTCAACGAGAAGCCCGACCAGGCCGTGAAGCCCGGGCTGGTTTGAGCGAAGTTGTTTCCATTCACCCGGATCCCCGTGCCCGTATTGTCGGTGGACCATCGTCCAGTAATCAATACAGTCGACGAGTTGAACGACGAATCCAACAGAAACTGGTGCCGGAACGTATAGACCAAGGGCGAGGATGGCGACCCGACTGGCTGTGCCGTCGTCGTGCTCCATTCCCAACTCGACTCGGATGTATTCGGCAGCCACGGCGCCGGCACACTCACCGGACTGACCACTTGCCCAGCCCCCGGCGGCGATACGATCGTCCAATAGTTGTCGGCTGAACCGGTAGTCGATTCACCGGTGTTAAACAACCCGGAAATCGGAGCGGCTGACAACGAGCCGAAAGCAAGACAAGAGACGACGAATAGTTTAAGTTTCAACAGATTCTCCCGGGCTAGCACTGGAGTAGCCCTCTGCTGTATTAGTGGGATCAGCAGACGAAAATTCTCACGCGATCTTCCGGTAATTTCCATAGCCGCTAAAATGGACAAGAATGTACACTAACCGCCTCGCGGACGAAAAGAGCCCGTATCTCCTACAGCACGCGCACAATCCTGTGGACTGGTACGCCTGGGGAGAGGCCGCCTTTGAAAGAGCCCGCTCCGAGGGCAAGCCAATATTCCTGTCGATCGGCTATTCCACCTGCCACTGGTGCCACGTCATGGAGCGCGAATCGTTTGAATCGGAGGAGATCGCCGAAGTCATTAATCGTGAATTCGTCGCCATCAAGGTAGACCGCGAAGAGCGCCCCGATGTCGACCGTATCTACATGAACTTCGTCCAAGCTTCAACGGGCTCTGGCGGCTGGCCCATGTCCGTCTGGCTTGCGCCCGATCTCAAGCCCTTCTACGGCGGCACCTATTTCCCGCCCGACAATCGTTATGGACGCCCCGGCTTCAAGTCGCTCCTCGAATACATCGCCAACGCCTGGACCAACGACCGCGAAAAGATTCTCGAATCCAGCCGTAACATCGTCGAACAGTTGAAGAAAAGTTCGGAAGTTCAGGCATCGGCGTCAGGTTTAGGCGCTGACGAAGCGGCCTTCGATAGCTGCTTCCAGATCTTTCGCCGCACGTACGACTCAACCTACGGCGGCTTCGGCCAAGCGCCCAAATTTCCGCGTCCCGTCGCTTTTGATTTCCTCCTCCGCCATCACGTTCGCGCGGCCAACCCTGAAGCGCTGGAGATGTCGTTGCATACCCTCCGGCAAATGGCGCGCGGCGGAATGTATGACCAGGTAGGCGGTGGCTTCCATCGGTACTCGGTCGACGAGCATTGGCTCGTCCCCCACTTTGAGAAAATGCTCTACGATCAGGGTCAACTCGCGACATCCTACCTTGAGGCGTTTCAAATCACTGGCGAGCGGGACCTCGCCGAAGTGGCCCGCGACATCTTCACCTACCTCCTCCGCGACATGACGCACTCGGGCGGCGCGTTTTTTTCGGCTGAGGACGCCGATAGCGTCTTTGATCCGGCCAATCCACACGAAAAAGGCGAAGGCGCTTTCTACATCTGGACGCAAGAGGAACTGCGTGAGGTATTGGGCGTCGAAGCCGACGCCGTGATCCGCTCCTATGGAGTGCGGCCCAACGGAAATGTCGAAAGCGACCCGCACGGCGAATTCACCGGCCGCAATATCCTGCATCGCGTGGGAGATTCGTCGATGAATCCGGAAGTGCGCGCCAAACTCCTGGCCGTGCGCAGCGAGCGTCGCGTGCGTCCGCACCTGGACGACAAAATCCTAACCGCTTGGAATGGCCTGATGATTTCGGCGCTAGCCCTCGGCGGCCGTGTCCTGGGAGAACCAAAGTATGTTGCGGCGGCGGAACGAGCGGCTGGTTTCATCCTCGCCAACATGCGCACGCCCGAAGGCGGCCTCTTGCGGCGATGGCGCGACGGCGAGGCTGCCATCGGTGGCTTCCTCGATGACTATGCGTTCTTCGCTACCGCGCTGGTCGACTTGTACGAAACCACCTTCGATCCCCGCCATCTGCGTACCGCCATCGATCTAACCGAGCGTATGATCACTCTGTTCGCCGACCGCGAACAAGGCGGCTTCTACAGCACCGCCGAAGGCGACGCAAGCCTGGTCCTGCGTATGAAGGATGAGTATGACGGCGCCGAGCCCTCGGGCAACTCAGCCGCTGCCGTCCTGCTTTTCCGTCTCTTCGCAATGACGGACCGGGAAGATTTTCGCGAAGCCGGCGCGCGCACTCTCGTCGCTTTCGGACCTCGGCTTCGCCAAGCTCCTCACGCCACGCCCCGCATGGTTTGCGCCGCGATGAACGCCACCAGTTCCCCGAGTCAAGTGGTCCTCGCGGGTGATCCCGCTTCTGCTGGATTCCAGGCTCTCGCCGCCGCCGTCCATGGGCGCTTTCTTCCCAATCGCGTGCTCCTCCACTCGGGAGACGCGTCGCTGCTGCCGAAAACCGAAGGCATGAACGCCATCGACGGACAAGCCGCGGCCTACGTCTGCCGGAATTTCACCTGCCAATTGCCAGTGACCTCCGTCGCAGCCCTGAACGGCTTGCTAAAATGAAGCGCAATGTCACGCACAACCACTCTCCAAGGTAAGCCTCTCGATTTGGCCGGTCCCGAACTTAAGGCGGGCGACACGGCGCCTGATTTCACGGCCGTCGATAGCGGACTCAAGCCGTACACTCTCGCCGACACTGGCAGCAACGTCCGGATCTTCAGCGTCATCCCGTCGCTCGACACACCGGTTTGCGATGCCCAGACCAAGCGCTTCAACGAAGAAGCCGCCAGCCTCGAAGGGGTCGACATCCTGACCTTCAGCATGGACCTGCCCTTCGCACAGAAGCGTTGGTGCGGCGCTTTTGGCATCGACAAAGTCAAGATGGTCTCCGACCACAAGGAAGGCAGCTTCGGCTCTGCCTACGGTACGCTCATCACCCCGCTCCGCATCCATAGCCGCGCCATCTTCGTGGTCGGCAAGGATAATAAAGTAGTCCACGCCGAGTACGTTCCGGAAGTGGCCAACCATCCCAATTACGAAGCGGCGCTCGCAGCCGTCAAGTCCGCCCGCGGCTAACTTCGTTTTCTAATCGACCGCTCCCTCCCTGAGCCGCGACCTCATTCCGAGCCGCGACCGCGAGGGAGCGGTACTTACTACTTACTTATGGAAGCGCGGCCAACCGTAACCAACCTCTCGCACTACCGCATCCTGTCCAAACTCGGCGCGGGCGGTATGGGCGAGGTTTATCTGGCCGAAGACACCCGCCTCAATCGCAAGGTTGCGCTCAAAGTACTTCCCCCCGCGTTCACCCAAGATGAAGAGCGCGTGCGGCGTTTCATGCTGGAAGCTCGCGCCGCATCGGCGCTCAATCACCCCAACATCGTCGCCGTTTACGATCTGGGCGAAACCGAAGCGGGACATTTCATCGTCATGGAACTGGTCGAAGGCAAAACCCTCCGTTCCCTCACCACGTCGGATAATCCCCTGGAAACCATCCTGAAGCTCGGAGTCCAAATGGCGATGGCCCTCGCCGCCGCACATGCGGCCGGCATTATCCACCGCGACATCAAGCCCGACAACATCATGGTGCGCAACGACGGCTACATCAAGGTCGTCGACTTCGGTTTAGCCCGCCTGAGCGGTGGCGCGCTCGGCAATGAAGCCACGCAAGATCATCAAACCCAACCAGGCCTGGTCATCGGCACCATGCAATATATGTCGCCCGAGCAAGCGCGCGGCGGCGTCTTGGGTCCGCCGTCCGACATCTTTGCGCTCGGCATCATCTTCTATCAATTGGCCGCTGGCGTTCATCCGTTCAAGTCCGAATCCGCCGTCGGATACCTGCACGGCATCACGCTTGAAACGCCGCAGCGGCTTACCAGGATAAAGCCAGAGATCCCGGCGGCGCTCGATGCCCTCGTTCTGAGGATGCTCGAAAAGGATAGCGCCAAGCGCCCCACCGCGGTCCAGGTCGCCGAGGCGATACGCAATATGGAACGGCAAGGCGCCACGGCCGACACCGCCGTCACCATGCGCATAGAAGCGGCGGAAATCTCGGCTTCTGTTCCCGTACAAACCGACGAAGGCTTCTGGGTGGCGGTTACGCCCTTCAAATTCCGGGGAACGTCCGCTTCCGAACTCGAAGCGCTGGCCCAAGGCTTAACCGAAGAGATCCTGACGAGCCTTTCTCACTTTTCCTATCTCCGAGTCATGTCGCAAGGCTCTGGCAACCAGCATTCAGGAGCCCGCTATCTGATCGAGGGGAGTCTGCGGCAGGCCGGCCCACAACTCCGCGCCACGGTGCAATTGATCGACACAACCACCGGCGAGCATGTCTGGGCTGAAACCTACTCGCGCGACTTTCGCCCGGATGACATCTTCGCCCTCCAGGATGACCTGGTGCCGCGCATCGTCTCTACCATCGCCGATGCCTACGGAGTCCTGCCGCGTACGATGAGCGAAGGATTGCGCCAGCGGCCGGCCGGCGAGTTGAGCGCCTATGAAGCGCTCCTCCGCAGCTTCGGCTACAACGAACGATTGACGCCCGAAGATCACTTGGAAGTGCGGACCAGCCTTGAGCAGGCCGTGCGAAAATCGCCCAGCCACGCCGACTGCTGGGCGATGTTGTCCATCATCTACGCCGACGAATATAAATTCGGCTTCAACGCCCAGCCCGATCCGTTAGCCCGCGCGCTCCAAGCCGCCCGGCGCGCGGTCGAGGCCGCGCCTACTAATCCATTCGCACATGAAGCACTCGCGCAAGCCCTCTTTTTCCGCCGCGAGTTCCAAGCCTTTCGTAACGCGGCCGAGCGCGTCATCGCCTTGAACCGGAGCAACGGCGCGACTGTCGCGTTGATGGGCATGTTACTCGCGTTCTCCGGCGATTGGGACAAAGGTTGCGCCTTGGTTGAGGGTGCGATGCAACTCAATCCCCATCATCCCGGCTGGTATCTCTTCAGTGTATGGCTGAACGCCTACCGCCAGAACGACTTTCACCGCGCGCTCGACATCGCTTTGAAAGTCAACATGCCCCAGCACTTCTACACGCACTCAGCGCTGGCGGCCACCTATGGGCAGCTCGGTGAGCAAGGACACGCCAAAGAAGCGCTGCGGGAGTTACTGGCCTTGAAGCCAAACTTCGCTGCCGAAGCCCGTGACGAACACGGCAAGTGGTACGGCCGCGGAGAAGTGCTCGAACAAGTGCTGGACGGGCTGCGCAAGGCTGGCCTTGCGATCGAATCGCCCTAGTACTACTGTGTTATAAAAAAACAATTTGATGTAGAATTGTTTTGTGGGATTACGCTTGTCTTCGCCAGGCCCG
>JAYUSQ010000265.1:0-11702 GCA_043755595.1 Acidobacteriota bacterium
CGCGGCTGGAAGCGGAGAAGGCTGAGCTGCGAAGCCGATTGATGAAGCAGTTCAACGCCATTCTCCAGACCCGGGATACCGCACGGGGTCTCATCGTCAATGTGTCGGACGTCCTCTTTGACACCGGCAAGCATTCTCTGCGTCCCATGGCGCGGGAGAAGTTGGCCAAGGTAGCGGGAATCGTGTCCGGGCATCCGGGTCTAAAGCTGGATGTGGAAGGCCATACCGACAGTGTCGGGGCCGATGACTACAATCAGAAGCTTTCCGAGCAGCGCGGATCGGCCGTACGTGACTATCTCACGCAGCAAGGGATTGCGTCCGGTTCTGTTACAACCAAGGGATTCGGCGAAACCCAGCCGGTGGCTTCCAATGACAACGCCAAGGGGCGCCAGGAAAATCGCCGGGTAGAACTGGTGGTTTCCGGTGAAGTGATTGGTACGGAAATCGGTAAGGTGGACGGGAGCAGGTAAGTCGAGGCCATCGCGGCCCGGGGCCTGCCAACTAACTGGTGGGCCCACCGGCGGGTTGGTCATTCACTTGCAGCACTACTAAGCATATGTACACACTCCCAATCGCAAAAGCCAGTATCATCGCCGTCCTTCTACTGTCGAGCTCATCTTGGATAGCCGCACAGACATCGGAGGCGAAAACGAAACCTGACAATAGCGCCGTCAACAAACGGGATCGAAGTTCGGGCGCGGTCACGGCGGACCAGCAGAAGATGAACGCGGCGGACCGGGCGCTCACCGCGAAGATCCGGCGTTCGATCATGGCCGACAAGTCCCTCTCTATGTACGCCCATAACGTGAAGATCGTCAGCCAAGATGGAACCGTCACGCTAAAAGGGCCGGTGCGGTCCGACGAGGAAGTCAAGGCAATTGAATCCAAGGCCATCACGATCACTGGCGATTCCGGCAAAGTCGTAAATCAGATGTCGGTCGCACCACCGTCAAAGCCCTGATGGCCCGGCAACAAGGCAAACTCTGTACCAAGGACACACTAACATGACAGGAAAACAGACATCGGTGTTTGGTATTCACCAAACCAGAAATCAAGCGGAAAAAAGCGTCGACCTTTTGTTAGCCTCAGGCTTCTCCAACGACGACGTTTCGGTTCTGCTCCCGGACGATAACCGTGGGTCCAAAGACTTCGCCCACGAGAAGAATACAAAGGCCCCGGAAGGCACGACGGCGGGCGTTACAACCGGCGGTGCGATCGGTGGAACTCTGGGCTTGCTCGCCGGCATCGGCATGCTTGCGATTCCCGGAGTTGGTCCGCTAATTGCCGCCGGCCCGATCATGGGTGCTCTGGCCGGGCTCGGAGTTGGAGGGGCGGTCGGCGGAGTGATCGGCGCACTCGTTGGGATGGGTATCCCCGAGTACGAGGCGAAGCGCTATGAAGGACGGATCAAAGAAGGCGGCGTGCTCCTCTCCGTTCACTGTGACACGTCGGGCGAGATCCAGCGCGCGAAGGAATTGCTCTTGCAGATGGGCGCCCAAGACATTTCGTCGTCCGGCGAAGCCGCTGCCGACTCCCCGGCAGCGCCGAAACTCGTGATGCACCAGTAGGAAACAGGAGATCAAATGACTAACAAAGAGAACGCCGTCCACAAATGCCCGGATCCCCGATGCGGTTGTGAAGTCGAGATGACCAAAGCTCCAGCGGCGGGCAAGGGCGCCGACAGCCCCCTGCATTGCTGCTGTGGTAAGCCGATGGCTAAGAAGTAGTTCGGTCGGAGACAACCAAGGAGAAGACACCATGAAAAAAAGCACGAAGGATCAGATCAAGGGCGCCGTTCATGATTTGAAAGGTCAAGTGAAGGAGAAAGTGGGCCAACTCACCGATAACCCCAAGCTGACGGCCGAGGGGCAAGATGAGAAGCTCGCCGGTAAAGTCCAGAAAAAGGCCGGCCAGATTGAGAAAGTGTTCGAGAAGTAGATAGCTACCACCATCGAAGGAGAACGCCGTGAATAGAACGTTGGGAATGATATTGGTTGCGCTCGGACTTGCCGGTCTTGCGTGGGGAGGCTTCTCGTATACGACCCGGGAACGGGTCCTTGACCTCGGGCCGATTCACGCGAGCCGAGAAAAGACGCATAACGTGCCGCTCCCACCGATCGCCGGCGCGGCGGCTCTCCTCGGTGGTGTTGTTTTGCTTGTTACAGGCCGGAAGGCTTAGAAAGTAGGTTCACGATGTTGATATTGCTAATCGTTCTGTTGTTGGTGTTCGGCGCCGGAGGCGGTTATTACGGCCACAGCCGCTGGGGTGCGGGTGGCGGCGCGGGAATCGGATTGGGCGGCGTGGTAGCGATCTTCCTGATCGTATACATGCTGGGCCTACTTCCGATGAGGTAACAGCCGGATCGCAGTTAGAAAGGTAGAGATCGCTTGGTACAAACCCGGCAAGCTACAGCGTCAATTTGGATGAGAGCCGCGGGCCGGCCGCTCTCATCGCTGCTGGAGAGCACCACTCAGGCCGACGTGTGCGTTATTGGTGCGGGCATCGCAGGGTTGAGTGTCGCGTATCAGCTTTGCCGGGCCGGGCGATCGGTGATCGTCTTAGAGGCGCACGAGATAGGCAGCGGAGAAACTGGCCGCACGACAGCTCACTTGGTCAACGCCCTAGATGAACGCTATTGTGAAATCGCCCGTTTGCACGGCGAACACGGCGCGCGGTTGGCGGCCAGCAGTCATACGCGGGCGATCGAAGAGATTGAAAGCATTGTGAACCGCGAGCGGATTGACTGCGAGTTTGAGCGCCTCCCCGGCTACTTGTTCGCACCCGCCGGCGACGATCCGGGCATTCTGAACCGTGAACTTGAGGCGGCTCATCAAGCGGGTTTGGTTGAGGTTGAACTCATCCCGCGCGCCCCGCTGGTGGGATTTGAGACCGGCCCCTGCCTTCGATTTCCAAACCAGGGCCAGTTTCATCCTTTGAAGTATCTATCAGGACTGGCTACGGCGATTCAGGGCATGGGCGGGATCATACACACGAACACGCATGTCACCCGGATCGGAGGCGGCGCTCACGCCCGTGTCGAAACGAGCGGCGGCCCAGTTGTGCCAGCCACCTTCGTGGTTGTAGCCACGAATACTCCGGCGAACGACTTGATAACTATACACACCAAGCAGGCCGCCTACCGGAGTTACGTGATCGGGGCGCACATACCGAAAGGGTCAGTTACGCGGGCTCTTTACTGGGATACACTGGATCCTTTTCACTATGTTCGCGTTCAGGCGGAAACTGACGCTCACGATGTCCTCATTGTCGGCGGCGAGGACCACCGGACCGGCCAGGCAGACGAAACCGGCGAGCGATTCTCCAGCCTTGCCGCGTGGGCTCTGGAACGCTTTCCAATGATTGAGTACGTTCCATACCGATGGTCAGGACAGGTAATGCAGTCTATCGACGGTCTAGCCTTCATCGGGCGCAACCCCGGCGATGAACCAAACGTCTTGATCGTAACTGGTGACTCAGGCAATGGCATGACTCACGGAACGATTGCGGGTTTACTGTTGACCGATCTAATTCTTGGGAAGACGAATCCCTGGACGTCCTTGTATGATCCAGCACGAATCAGCTTGCGATCCGCCGGGAGGTTTCTGGCGCTGACGGCAAATACGGTGGCTCAATACGCCGATCTGATAACTCCCGGTGAAATTGATTCAACGGACCAAATCCACCCGGATGCCGGAGCGATATTGCGGCGAGGGCTGAGCAAAGTCGCCGTTTACCGGGACAAGAAGGGTTGCCTAAATGAGTTCTCGGCAGTTTGTCCCCACCTTGGCTGCGTGGTCAACTGGAATATCACCGAAAAGACGTGGGATTGCCCTTGCCACGGCTCCCGTTTTGAGGCGATGGGTGGAGTAATCAGTGGACCGGCGGAGAGCGGACTCAAATCGGCGCAGTAGCCGGGCGTTGCGGGAGAAAAACGGCGGTCGCTCCTTCCCGGCGCGACCGTTTGCATTAGTTTCCGCTGTTCCCACGGCTTGTTCGGCCATCGGATTGCATAACTGTCGGCGATGCCCGTCTCCGATCACAAGACTTCGGTGAAGCCTGTCGACATTCCTGTCCAAACGAGTGGAACAACTCATAGTATTGGTGTTTCGCCCGCTCTGGCCGAAGCGTCGCGGAAGAACGGCGAAGAACTGCTGCGAGACTTGCAGACCGTTCTGAGTGGGCTCACCCAGGAAGAGGCCGAAAAGCGCGCGCGAAAAGTGGGATTGAATGAAGTGGCGCGAGAGCGCCGGCAAAGCTGGCCCGCCGTTTTTTGACCAATGTTCGCAACCCGCTCGTAGTCCTGCTCACGGTTCTTTCGGCGATTTCTTTTGCGACAGGAGACGCACGCGCCGGCGCCGTCATGGCCGCGATGGTCGTGCTGAGTGTCGCACTACGATTCTTTCAGGAGACGCGAGCGGACGAGGCGGCGGCGAAACTGAAGGCCATGATTCACGTCACCGCCACGGTAGTTCGCGATGGGTCCGCCAGGGAGATACCGCTCCGGGATCTGGTCCCTGGGGACGTCGTCCAATTGTCAGCAGGCGACATGGTTCCGGGTGACGTGCGGATACTGACGTCCAAGGATCTTTTCGTGAGCCAGGGGAGCCTCACCGGGGAATCCCTTCCCGTGGAAAAGTTCCACGACGCCGGGACAGCGGCTGTGAGTTCACCGACCGAACTCCCCAACATTTGCTTCATGGGCACGAGCGTGCAAAGCGGTACAGCTACGGCGGTGGCGGTGATCACCGGAAGTCAAACGTACCTGGGCAGCATGGCCGGCGCAATCACCGCAGACGAGCCGCCCACCAGCTTTGACCGGGGCCTCGACCGGTTCACCTGGCTGATGCTTCGGATCATGGCGGTGATGGTGCCCTTGGTATTTCTCATCAACGGGCTCACCAAGCACGATTGGAAAGGCGCCTTCTTTTTTGCGATGGCCGTGGCCGTAGGGCTCACGCCCGAGTTGCTGCCCATGATCGTTTCTGTCTGTCTTTCCAAGGGTGCGCTCGCCATGAGCCGCAAGAAGGTGATCGTCAAGCGGCTCAACGCGATCCAAAATTTCGGGGGCATGGACGTGCTGTGTACCGACAAGACCGGCACACTGACCGAGGACCGTGTCGTCCTCCAACGGCATTGCGATCTGGCTGGCCGGGAAACCGACGAGGTGCTTCTGGACGGCTATCTGATTAGCTACTTCCAGACGGGCCTGGAGAACCTGCTCGATCGGGCCATTCTCGATAGCCCCGACTTCCAAGAGCAAGCGGTGGTGGCGAAACACAAGAAGCTGGATGAGATTCCTTTCGACTTCACGCGGCGCATGAGTCCGTCATGGTCGAAGACCCCGAAGGAAGGGCGATTCTCCTCACGAAAGGCGCGCCGGAAGAGGTCTTCCGCCAATGCTCTCAATTCGAATTAAACGGGAGACTATCGGCGATGGAGCCTGGGCTGATCGCCGGGCTTCACAAAGAGTATGAGAGCCTCAGCAACCAAGGCTTTCGGGTTCTGGCGGTGGCAACCAAAGCGCTACCGGGGAAAACCGCCTGCTCAAAGGCGGATGAGCGAGAACTCGTGCTCAAGGGATACGTCGCGTTTCTCGATCCGCCCAAAGTGACGGCAGGGCGGGCGATCGAGGCGCTTCACCACCATGGTGTGGCCGTGAAAATCCTGACCGGAGATAACGACCTGATTAGCCGGAAAATCTGCATGGACGTCGGCCTTGCCGCCGACCCGATGCTTCTCGGCGGCGACGTCGAGAAGATGTCCGACGCCGAGTTGGCCGACGCGGCCGAGAAGACCACGCTCTTTGCACGGCTTTCGCCAGCCCACAAGCAGCGGGTCATTCGAGCTCTCCGGGGCAAGGGGCATGTGGTCGGCTTCCTCGGCGACGGAATCAATGACGCGCCGGCCCTCAAAGCGGCCGACATCGGCATCTCGGTCGACACTGCCACCGACATTGCCAAAGAGTCAGCCGACCTCATCCTGCTGGAGAAGGACCTGATGGTTCTGGGCGAGGGCGTGGTGGAGGGCCGGAAAGTCTTCGCCAACATCCTTAAGTACATTCGAATGGGAGCCAGTTCCAGCTTCGGCAACATGTTCAGCGTCCTGGGGGCGAGCGCCTTTCTCCCGTTTATTCCGATGGCCCCGATTCAGGTGTTGACCAACAACCTGCTCTATGACTTCTCGCAGATAGCCATCCCCGTCGACGCCGTGGATGCCGAGCAAGTGGCGCGGCCGAGGCCGTGGAAGCTCGACGAGATCAAGCGGTTTATCCTCTTCGTCGGACCGATCAGTTCAATCTTCGACTACACGACATTCTTCGTCATGCTCTGGGTCTTCAACTGTTGGGACCCCACGCGGGCCTCGGTGTTTCAGACGGGCTGGTTTGTTGAGTCCCTCATGACACAGACACTCATCATTCACGTGATTCGAACCGACAAAATCCCCTTTATCCAGAGCCGGGCGAGTTGGCCGCTCACTCTCACCAGCCTGGCCGTCATTTCGTTTGGCGTTTGGCTGCCCTACTCTCCGCTGGCCTTCGCGCTGGGTCTCACCGAACTTCCGCCAATGTACTGGCCCATCCTGCTGCTGACGCTAGTGGCCTGCCTCAGCGTTACGCAACTGGTCAAAGTCTGGTTGCTACGCAGACACCTCATCTAGACCCACCTGAACCGAGACGCCCGCAACATTTGGCGATTGAACTGCACTCTCGAACGCGAGCGATTCGCCGTTGCGCTTCCAACCGCCGCCAGTGCGAATGGCTACTTCCAAATTCCGCAACGGCGGATCGCCTGTCCTGTCCGGATGAGCATGACCACCGGCGGTCACGGATGCTTTCGTCCTTGCGGTTTCTATTGAGAGCGGTGCTCGCAACAACACCCAATCCAAGCCCCCAGGTATAGAAATTGCCTTTGGCATTGGAGTTGCACATACGGAGACGGACGGCTTACAACGCCAACGCCAAATCCAGGATGACCAGCATTCCCAACTCCAGTTCGCAGCCATCGCCGGTAGCTCGCATCCTCGACTCAGTGGAGGGGGCGCTTGAGTGGTTCGGTGGGCTTTGCCTATTTGCATGCCAAGTGCTGCGCGAGTCAGTGCGCCGTCCGCTCGAGTTAGCTGAATTCGTGAAGCAGATCTTCGAGATCGGATGGCGGTCCGCCCCGCTGATCGCCTTGTCGGGGCTCGCTGTCG
This sequence comes from Acidobacteriota bacterium, assembly GCA_043755595.1. Classification (GTDB taxonomy): domain Bacteria; phylum Acidobacteriota; class Terriglobia; order Bryobacterales; family Bryobacteraceae; genus VFZP01. The sequence continues at coordinate 7,193 of JAYUSQ010000265.1, forward strand.
GTGGCGTTCTCTCGATGCATACCAGATCCACACTCGAAAGATTCGGAGCGGAATCGATGATCCCGACTGCGCTCGCTTTTGCCTTGGTGAAGGAAACAGGTCCCCTGGTCGCCGGGCTCTTGATTTCTGGCCGCGTGGGCGCGGGCATAGGCGCCGAACTCGGGGGCATGCGCGTCACCGAACAGATCGATGCGCTGGAATCGCTGGCCGTCGACTCCTTCAAGTACTTGGTGGTCACGCGCGTGGCAGCCTGCGTCGTGTCACTGCCGCTGCTCACGGTTCTGATGAATTTTACGGGAATGCTGGGCGGCTTTCTCGCAGAGACAATTATTGCCAGAACCTCCTTCACTTACTATTTCAACACTGCTTTTAGCAGCCTGAGTTTCTCCGACTATATTCCGCCCACGCTCAAGACCATGGTTTTTGGCTTCATCATTGGGACCACCTCCTCCTACCTAGGCTACAACGCGACCGGCGGGGCCGAGGGCGTCGGACGCGCCTCTACCCAAAGCGTCGTCCTATCTTCAATGTTCCTGATCGCGCTGAATGTGATTCTCGTCAAATTCATTTTTTTCCTGTACCCTGGGGCCGGCGCATGAGTGAAACCGCCGCCGCCGTCCAATTCAATTCCGTCTCAAAGTCATTCGGATCACGGAGTGTCTTAACCGATGTCTCCTTCACTGTGGCCGCTGGCAGCGCCTTCGTTTTGCTCGGCCGCAGCGGCACGGGCAAAAGCGTCACCCTCAAGCTGATGTGCGGGTTGCTCAAGCCGGACTCAGGCGTGGTGACGGTCAATGGCGAAAACATCGCGCAGCTCGCCAACAATGAACTGGCGGCGACGCGGAAGCACATCGGTTTCCTGTTTCAAAGCGCGGCGCTGTTCGATTCCATCTCAGTCGGCGAAAATGTCGCTTTCCCACTCCGCCGGCACACGAAAAAGACCGATGCGGAGATTCGGGAGCAAGCGGAGAGCATGCTTGAGAAGGTTGGCCTGGCCAAAGAGTATGACAGCATGCCCGGCGAGTTGTCCGGCGGCATGCGGAAACGCGCGGGACTGGCCAGGGCACTGGCGGTCGAGCCATCGATTCTGCTGGTGGACGAGCCTAGCGCCGGGCTGGATCCGATCACTTCTACAGAGATCGATGAGTTGCTGATCGACATCAAGGGGAAGGCCCACGTAACGCTGGCTGTGGTGACACACAATATTCCCAGCGCTCGCCGCCTTGCCGATCGCATGGCCTTTCTGGACCAGGGCCGGTTGCTGGCGGAGGGCACGGTGGAAGAGCTTGAGCAAAGTGAACATCAGTTGGTTAGGGACTTCCTGAAGTCCCAGCAGGTTGGATAAATATGGAAAGCACAAAGCGAGTTGTGGTCGGGATCTTCGTCATCGTCTGTCTGCTGCTGTTTGGCGCCGGCCTTTTTCTGATTGGCAACAGCAATCAGCTATTCACGAAGTCTTTCCAGATCTACGCCGACTTCTCGAAGATCACGGGCATCCAGAACGGCGGCAAGGTGCGCGTCGCGGGCATGGACGCCGGGACCGTTACGCGCATCGAAGTGCCCTCAGGACCCACGGGCAAGTTTCGCATCCATTTTCGAGTAATAGAAAAGCTGCATCCCATTGTGCGCCAGAATTCGGTGGCAACGATTCAAACCGACGGCTTGCTTGGCAATAAATATCTCCAGATCGACGCCGGGACTTCTGAACTCGCCCGGGACAACTCTCGGATCCAGTCCGCCGAGCCCTTCGATTGGGGCGACCTTATGGACGAGATTCGTACGGCGGTCAAGCAGGTCAACGGCATATTGGAAGGCGTTAAGGATCAGTTGACCTTGACCCTATCTCAGATCGACGGCGTCGTGAAGTCAGCCAATCTAATGATCGGCCACGCCACACCCCAAGTGGATGCGATCCTTGCGTCCGCCGGCAAGATCGGCGGCAGCCTGCGAGAGGTTATCGACGGCCTTCAGGCCGGCCAAGGCACCGTGGGCGGGCTGCTCAAGGATCAGGATCTCTACGACCGGGTCAAGCGCAGCGTCGACAAAACCGAACGCATTGTCGACGCTTTAGGCGAAACGTCTTCAAGCGCGAGGAAGGTCGCCAAGACCTTCGAAGACAGCGATATCGTTCCGGAAGTCCGGCGAACCATCAAGACGCTGAACGAGATTACTTTGCAGGTGAAGAGCGCGGTCGACACCTTCCAGTCGGCTTCCGGGGAAGGTGGAGTCGCCGAGAATTTGCAGCGGACTTTAACCGACGCTCATGAAGCCATGTCCGACCTCTCCGACAATACGGAAGCGCTGAAGCACAACTTCCTGTTTCGCGGCTTCTTCAAAAAGCGAGGCTTTTATGATTTGGGCGCTCTCACTGCGGCGGAGTACCGGAGCCCGGCGTTTGCCAAGGGCTTCAAGAGGCATCGCATCTGGCTGGAGAGTACGAACTTGTTTAGCAGGAACTTGAAGGGCGGGCAGACGCTCACTGTCGAAGGCAAGGCCAAGCTGGATGAAGCGATGACGGAGATCCTCAGGTTTCCACGCAACGGGCCCTTGATGATCGAGGGATTCTCCGGCGAGGGAACACCAGCGCAGCAATTCTTGCTCGGCCGAGAGCGCGCCAACCGCGTGGAGGCTTATCTCATGCTCCGGTTCCACTTGCGCCCAGCTTACACGAGTGCCATTTCCATGAGTGCGGAATCGGCAGGCGATGCCAGTGCCGGCGGCTTCAAGGAAGGCGTTGCGATCGTTTCTTACTACAAGTGAGAAGGTCACTCCGAGGCGCCCCACTTCCAATTGCGGATTTCCGGAAGATCTTCGCCGTGTGTATTGATGTACTGGCGGTGTTCGATCAGTTTTGCCTTGAGCTGCCGCTTGAGATGCAGACCCTTTTCGCCAGTCTGCGGCAGCCGGTTGATGGCATCCATGGCGAGGTGATAGCGGTCCAGGTCATTGAGGACGGTCATGTCGAACGGAGTGGTGATCGTCCCCTCCTCCTTGTAGCCGCGCACATGAATGTTGTCGTGATTGGTCCGGCGGTAGGTGAGGCGGTGGATCAACCAGGGGTAAGCGTGGAAGGCGAAAATGATGGGCTTGTCTTTGGTGAACAACTCGTCGAAATCCATATCGCTTAACCCGTGAGGGTGCTCGGCCGGTTGTTGTAACTTCATCAGGTCGACGACGTTTACTACCCGGATCTTCAGATCGGGCAAATGCTGCCGCAGGATCGAGACCGCCGCCAGGGTCTCGAGTGTAGGCACGTCGCCACAGCAGGCCATCACCACATCCGGCGCCACCGCCTGATCGTTACTGGCCCATTGCCAGATGCCGATGCCCTGCAGGCAATGGCTCACCGCGGCGTCCATGGTGAGCCACTGCGGCGCCGGGTGTTTGCCCGCGATTACGACGTTGACGTAGTGACGGCTGCGGAGGCAGTGGTCCATCACCGACAGCAGGCAATTGGCATCCGGTGGAAGATAGACCCGCACTACCTCGGCCTTCTTGTTCACGACCACATCGATGAAGCCGGGATCCTGATGAGTGAAGCCGTTGTGATCCTGACGCCAGACATGGGAAGCCAGCAGATAGTTCAGCGATGCGATCGGGCGGCGCCACGCCAAGTGCCGTGTGACCTTCAGCCACTTGGCGTGCTGATTGAACATCGAGTCGACGATGTGGATGAACGCCTCATAGCAATTGAAGATTCCATGCCGCCCCGTGAGCAGATAGCCTTCGAGCCAGCCCTCGCATTGATGTTCGCTGAGCATCTCGACTACCCGGCCTGTAGGCGCGAGTAGTTCGTCATTCGGCTCGGTCGCGGCATTCCATTGCCGATCGGTTACCTCGAACAAGGCCGCCAGTCCGTTCGACAACGTCTCGTCGGGTCCAAAGACCCGGAAATTCCGCGCCTCACCGTTCAGCTTGATGACATCGCGCAGGAAGGGTCCGAGGACACGCGTGTCACCGATACCGCGAATCCCGGGCGAAGGAACGTCCGCCGCATAGTCCCGGAAGTCCGGGATCCGTAGATCGCGCAGCAGCATACCGCCGTTCGCGTGTGGATTGGCGCCCATCCGCCGGCCGCCCTTGGGGGCAAGCTCTGCCAGCTCCGATCTCAGGCGGCCGCGCTCGTCGAATAGCTCTTCCGGACGATAACTCCGCAGCCAGTCTTCCAATAGCTGGAGGTGACCGGGATGGGTTGCCGGATCTGAGATCGGCACTTGATGGGAGCGAAAGGTATCCTCCACTTGCCGGCCGTCCACAGTCTTGGGGCCCGTCCACCCCTTGGGCGAATTGAGAATGATTACGGGCCACCGCGGGCGTGTCGAGTTGCCGCCGACGCGGGCGCCGTGCTGGATTTCCCGGATCTGCTCAATAGCTGCATCCATCGTTGCGGCCATAGCCTCATGCATCGACTCCGGCTCATGCCCCTCCACAAAGTACGGCGTCCAGCCGTAGCCGCGGAACAACTGATCCAACTCCTCGCGAGTGATACGGGCGAGGAGGGCCGGGTTGG
>JAYUSQ010000266.1:0-3723 GCA_043755595.1 Acidobacteriota bacterium
TGTCAGTGAGACAAGTATGCAAGGAGAACGTGCGGGTATCGCCTCCCCGCTCTGGGTAGTCCCTGGGTATCGCGGGGAAGAGGGAAGAGCCTTCGTACCGGAACCGATTCTATAGAACCGAAGCGTGTTTTTGATGGTTGACGGGTGTACCGTTGGACCAGATCCGATCGCTTAGCCGGCCTGGCGCAAACTCAGCTCGCCGTCTTCCAGCACGCCATAGTGGTGTAAGTGCGTATCGATGCACCAATTGGTAGAGTTTTCGGTCGAGTATTGATCGGGCTTCTTCAGCGGCGTGTGACCGACAATTTGATTGATGCCGGCGATCGGACGGAAGTCTCCCCAGTCCATCCAAAGTGGGCCCGAGTAAGGATCGCGGCCTCCGCGCGCACCGCTGCAATAGTAAAAGAGCGGGTGAGAGCACCCCTCCGCATAGAGCCCATTGAGAGCTTCAGCCTCCAACTGCCGCAGGAAGGGTACTGGATCGACGCCGTCCGGGATCCACGGCCGCTCGATGCCGGCGTGGCTGAGGATCCAGGGTCTTGGCCCGTCTTCAATGATGTACCAAAGCCGAAGCTGCTTCCAGTGATCGGGCGTGAGCACGCCGGCGATGGCTTCAGCCTTTTCGCGGGAGTAGCCTGGGCAGTCGTGCCGCGCTGGAAGGAAGGCGTAGGGCAGGTCGTGATTGCCCCAAAGCAGACGATGGCCAGCTTCGATTTGCTTTCGCATCCAAAGCGCGGTGGAGCGCGCCATCGCCGGAGTGTCGTAAAAATCGTCTTGATAGTCGCCTAGGAAATAGACTTCGCCGGCCGGTTCGGCGCCTAGAATCAGGTCGGCTTTGTGGGTTCGGTGATGGATGTCGGGAACAATCAGCCGCTTCATGGAATCGTTGAATGCTACCACGAAGAATTGCGTTAAGGTAATCAAAGGATTGTCCATGAAACTTATCGCTATTCTTCTTTCATTTCTCGCCGCCGCGCCCGCCTTCGCGCAGATGACGGTCGACCAGCGCACCTTCGACTTTCAGGTGCTCGCCAGCCTGTACGCCAAGCGGTATGCGCCGCTCCAGTGGAAGCGCGAGGCGGTGAACGTCGACGCGCTGAACATCGCGCCTTGGCTCACGCGCGTGCGCGCCGCCAAAGACGACATTGAGTTTCTGGAACTATGCGCCGAGTACGTGGCAAGTTTTGACGACGGGCACACCAGCTTCAACGCGCCGGGCGACTTGTTGGCTTACACCGGGTTGTCCGCCGACATCTATGACGGCAAGGTGTACATCGATTCGGTCAGCCGCACCTTGTTGCCTCGCGCGCGGTATCCGATCGAGGTGGGCGACAAATTGATCTCGATCGATGGCAAGCCGGTTGATGAAAAGATCGCCGCGATCGCCAAACTGACTAAGTTGGCCAATCCTTCGTCCACGCGGCGGCTGGCGGCGCAATTCCTGACACTGCGCCCGGTGAGCGTCCTGCCCCAAACGGTGTCACTGGGCGAGGCGCTGGAAGTTGAAGTGGAACAAGCGGACGGCCAGACGCGGAAGTTCTCCATCCCATGGCTGAAGGAAGGCTTCGCGCCCGCCAAGATTGGGCCCGTTCCATCGCCTCGCTCCGCCGCCGTTGCCAAGCGGCTGGATGGCGAAGAAGACGGCATTCGCGAAACCTTGCTGCGCGCGTGGAACCGGAACAGCCGATGGAAAGCGCCGGCGGCCGCCAAATTCGCGCGCCGGGACTTTCTGCGTGAGCGCGAGGGCGATGAAGTGGAAGGCTGGACGTTGGGCTGGGGGGCGCGCCCGCCAACGTTTACGCTCCCCAACGGCTTCGCGCTGCGCTTGGGCCGCTCCACGGCGGACTTCCATTTCTCGGGAACCTATCTGTCGGCCGGCAAGCGCATTGGCTACCTCCGCATTCCTAGCTTCGATCCTCCCAGCGCAGCGGCGGCGCAACGCGAATTGGCCGGTGAAATTGCGTTCTTCCGTCAAAACACGGATGGCCTGGTCGTGGATGTGCAACGCAACCCCGGCGGCGGATGCCATATGTTGACGGCCGCGAACTACCTGATTCCCCGGCGATTCTGGTTCTTTGGCGAAGAGCTTCGCCCGACCATCGGCTTGATCGCGGACTTTCAGTTCACGCTGGATTTGTTCAGAGACTTCCGGGCTGAGCAATGGGAACTGGATACGATCGAATTCCAACTCGGCATGATCAAGACGGCGTATTCGGAAAACCGCGGGATGACTGGGCCGATTCCAAGCTGCTCGCTCACCTTTGAGAACAACCCGCTCACTGACGCAACCGGCCGCACCATCGCCTACGAAAAGCCGTTGATCGTGCTGATCGACGAGTTCTCCACGTCGGCGGGCGACATCTTCCCGGCCATGATGCAGGACAACAAACGCGGACCGCTGGTGGGCACGCGGACCACGGGCGCGGGCGGCTCGGTCAGCCTCTTCGACACGGGCTTCTACATGGAAGCCTCGGCCAGCAATACGAATTCGCTGGTCACGCGCATTGAGCCGCGCGCCGTGCAAGGCTACCCTACCAGTTCCTACATCGAGAACGTCGGCGCGCATCCCGATATCCCGCTGGAGCGGATGACGGTGGAGAATCTACGTTCGAACGGGCGCGAGTTTGTGGCGGAGTTTACCCGCATTATCGTCGACGAGATCAACAAGGTCGCGCCATGAGATCGCATGAGGAACCAGGCATTGTTTTTCGCGATCAGTCGCAATTCCGACAGCGCCTCGCGTAAAGCGACGTGGCTGCGCGTTCGGGATCGTGATCACCATGCTGCCCGACGGACCGGAAGCGGAACAGGCCATTCTCGGGCCCGCCGGCCCGCATGGAGGGGTTTGATTGAAAGCGTGTCTGCGCTCCCAACTGACTGACAGCAGCGAGGGGCAGGGCAGCGAGGAAATGATCGGCGATCCATCGCCACACAGGGTATCGCGTGGATGCGGCGTTGTTTAAGAGACCGTCGGGCGCCAGGTCATGGTGCCATGCGCCGCTGGAGGCCAGACCCCAACCCGCCGGGGCGAGTCTTTCCAGCAGCCGGATGGTGCCGAACGGGGTCGGCTCTGGAGTGGCAACCACCAGCAACGCGCAGTCCGCCGCAATACGCCGCAGTTCGGCGATGACTTCGGCATCACCTGCCAGGTCAGCGCAGATCAGTTGGAAGCGGCCCGGCGGCAGGGCGCGCAAAGCATCGATCTTGTCCGACGGCAGCGAAGAGCACGTCCCAACCTCGCTCAACCAGCAGCGCCCGGTTCGCGTCCGAACCCAGACAAATCGCGGGTGCGCCTTTGGCGGGACTGTGGGAGACTAAGTTCGCCCAAGTCTGGTCAACGACTTTCGGCGATTTTGGGCGGGCCGAGTAGGCCAAGACCCGGCCATAGAAGCTGATAGTAGTGGTGGTGCTCATTAGCTGTTGTACTCCCGCGATTCCATTTTCGTTCCCGCTCCAGTGATATCGGAGGGACCATTACGCCCGAATCTGAGCGGTCCGCACCGTCCAGTACCTAACCGCTTTTCAGTCTCGGGAAATGGTACTATGTCTGACACTGGCGTGGACCAAATTGCGAAAGGAAGTCTGTATGCATCGAACCAAGTTGTTAATTGCGTTTGCCTCTCTTGGCCTAGCCGTCGGCGGAGCCTATGCACAATCCGCTACCGGTCAGATTACCGGAACGGTCAAAGACCCGAGCGGCGCGGTGATCGCGCGCGTGAGAGT
>JAYUSQ010000267.1:0-3722 GCA_043755595.1 Acidobacteriota bacterium
CTCAGGAAGGACCACCGCTATCAGAGCATGACCAGCCTCGTGATAGGCTGTGGTCTTTTTCTCTTCGAAGGTTAGCATCATGGACTTCCTTTCGGCGCCCATCATGACCTTATCCTTGGCGTGTTCAAAATCGCCTTGCGTGGCGACCTTGCGATTCTGGCGCGCCGCAATCAAGGCTGCTTCGTTAACCAGATTCGCCAAATCGGCCCCGGCAAAACCCGGTGTCCCACGGGCCAGAACCGACAGATCGACGTCGTCGGATAACGGCACCTTGCGGGTATGAACTTTGAGGATCTGCTCACGGCCTCGAACGTCGGGACGTCCCACTACGACACGGCGATCAAAACGCCCGGGCCGCAGCAAGGCGGGGTCAAGCACGTCGGGCCGATTGGTGGCGGCCACCAGGATCACGCCCTCGTTCGATTCAAACCCATCCATCTCAACCAGCAACTGGTTCAACGTTTGCTCGCGTTCATCGTGCCCGCCACCGAGACCTGCGCCCCGATGCCGTCCCACCGCGTCGATTTCGTCGATAAAGACGATGCACGGCGCATTCTTCTTGCCCTGCTCAAACAGGTCGCGGACTCGGCTCGCGCCGACCCCGACAAACATTTCCACGAAGTCCGAGCCGGAAATCGAGAAGAACGGCACGTTCGCCTCGCCCGCAATAGCGCGCGCCAGCAAAGTCTTGCCCGTTCCAGGAGGTCCAATCAGAAGAACGCCCTTCGGGATGCGCCCGCCCAGTTTTTGAAATTTCTGCGGCTCACGCAGGAACTCGATGATCTCCTGCAGCTCTTCTTTGGCCTCGTCGACGCCGGCGACGTCTTTGAATGTCACTTTCTTCTGCTGTGACGAATGCAGTCGAGCCCGGCTCTTGCCGAAGCTGAGCGCCTTGTTGCCGCCGCTCTGCATCTGTCGCATCATGAAGATCCAGAACGCCAGCAGGAGCACGAAAGGAATGGCATTAACTACCAGCGAAACCCACTGGTTGCCGGTGGTCGGCTTGATCTTGACGTTGACATTCCGCTCTTGGAGAATTTCGTACAAACGCGGATAGTTCAACGGCACGTAGGTCTTTAGAATCTTAGTCGGATCTTCGCGGAAGGAGCCACGCACCTCGTTGCCGTCAATCTCGACTTCCGAGACCCGGTTTGACTGGACTTCGGCCAGAAACTTGGTGAGCGACAGCGCCTCTTCCCGCTTGTTGTTGCCGGTTTTGACGACAACCCAAAGCAACACCACCACACAAATGAGGACGACCCAAAAAATCGCTGTCTTGACGTTCGAATTCATAGACCTCTCAATTCACAGTCCGGAAGGAAACCAGCCCCTCAGTTATTCAGACGAGCGCTGGAACGAAAATGATTCAATACAATGTCAATTCGTCTTCACAATCCCAATTCAACACAACTCCGGCGGCTGACCCGAACCGCCGAGACCAGACAATCTGGCCTTCGCTTTCAATAATCGGCCAAGAATGCCTTTCCCACGAGGGTACCTTGTACTCTTGGAACAAATCCTTCAATTTCCAGCCTCTCGAACAGCCCGCTGGCTGGTACGCATCCCCCGGCCGCCAGCATCGCAGGATGACAGGAGGGTTAATCGGACCCGGTTCTGGCCCGGCTTCCATATTATATCCGGTATCAATGGGGGGGGTGAGGACCCGAAAATGAAGGGCGCCGCCTCCTCCAGGGATTGGCACGCGTCCGGCCGAGGCAACGGCGACGCTGGCAAACGGGGCCGGCCGCGGTAATCCGGGCGTCAGCAGAACCTGATCAAAGGAACGGATGGCTGTCAGGCCCGGCAACCGTACGGCTCCGTACCCGCCGCGGGTCTGGCAAAGCTGAACCAATCTGAGGATATGATCGTGGTCGATGCGCCGTAAATCGCCTCGAACCCGCTCGAGCGATGCGCGTAGGAATCGGCGAAGAGCGGCAAGATGCATGAGCCGGAGTGGAGCGAGGCCGATAACAATCGCCCGCCCATCGGAGGTTGGACGCGCAATCGCCGCCAACTCGCGACTCGTCCAATCACGCCAGTACAACTCTTCGGACGCCATTACGCCAGCGGTCCGCGATAGCACTCGCCGGATCGCCGGGTTCCAGTCCCGCTCCAACTGTGGCAGCAAACCATGACGGATCCGGTTCCGCGCAAAAACCGGATCGCGATTCGACCGATCTTCCCGCCACACGGTTCCCTCCGACCGCAGATGCGTTTCAATTTCCTTGCGCTCGATCTCAAGCAGGGGCCGGATCACGCCTTCGCTCGTCACCGGTTGAATTCCCGCCAGCCCAGTACCGCCCGCGCCTCGCAACAGATGGAGCAGGAATGTCTCAGCTTGATCGTCGAGGGTGTGTCCTGTCGCTACACAATGCAGGCCATGGATGACCGCCGCTCGCGCGAAGAATTCGTACCGGGCGTGGCGGGCGCGCTCTTCCAGATTAGGCCCGGCGAGCCCGGAGACCCGCTCTACGACGATGGGCAACCCTGCGCGCGCGGCAGTTTCGCGCACGAAGGTCTCGTCGGCGTCAGACTCAGGGCCGCGTAGAGCGTGGTTCAAATGGAGCACGGTGACGTCGGCCAAGCGCTTCAACGCGGACAGGAGGAAGATGGAGTCGGCGCCTCCAGAAACCGCGACGCCGGCCCGGTTGCCTCGGGACAACATGTTATAACGGAGGATGGTTTCCGACACCCGGGCTGCCAGCGAACTGCTTGCCACCACCTACATTGTAGCCGCCGGACCAATGCACTGAAAACTCAGCTACGGAGAAACGATGGAAGCAAGTTACGAACGCGCCAGCAAGGTCAAGATGCTGCTCATGGATTGTGACGGCGTGCTGACCGACGGGAAGGTCTTCTTTCTGCCCAACCCGGCCGCCGGCGGCGAATGGGTGGAGACGAAGGGCTTCGACTGCCAGGACGGGATCGCCTTGACCTGGCTGCATTGGAAAGGCATCAAGACCGGCATCATCAGCGGCCGTAAGTCGCCCGCCGTCGAGTTGCGGGCGAAGCAGGGTCACATGACTTATTGCTACCAGGGCCATATCGAGAAGATCCCGTTGCTGGAAGAGATTCTGAAGGACTCTGGTTTGGCGCCGGAACAGGTAGGGTACATCGGCGACGATCTGACGGATGTCGTGATTTTCCGCCGTGTTGGTTGGGCAGTCGCTGTCGGCAACGCGCGCAACGAAGTGAAGCAGGCGGCGCACTACGTTACCAAAGCGAACGGTGGCGCGGGGGCGTTGCGCGAGGCGGCTGAGGTGATTCTCAAGGTGCAGGGTTATTGGGATGAGATCCTGGCGAAGTACGAAATCGGCGGCGTCGAGGCGTAGATTAGGCCCTGGATTCCAATGCTGCCGACCGGCGAGAACCTCGCGCTGACAAGGAAGTCGCCGCCGCAACATGTCGATCCATTGGCGACCGGCCCGAACAGCATGGTGACGCGACGCCAATCGCCGATTGTTCGTTCCCATCTCAAGCGACTCCGGTAATTGACGGGGCCGTGCAAGGAAGGTAAGTGCGGGCGCGCCAGGCGACAAGGGCGAAGGCCATTACGAGATCGTCTTTGAAATTCGACCGGAAGGCATCGTGCCCTGCACGCGACGTATGAACGCGAAAGGCCTCCATCTCTTCTTTCAGTTCCTTGAGGCCCGCCATGCCGGGTTGAGCTGTGAGCGCTTCACTTCGGAGGACGTAGTTGGCGGCGGCCATGAGGTCCTTTT
>JAYUSQ010000268.1:0-3710 GCA_043755595.1 Acidobacteriota bacterium
ATGGTATGGAAACGCGGACGGATCCTTACGAATTTGTTCGTAGCCGTGCCGTTGCTGAGTTTCATCGGCTACGGTATCTATTTGACTCATTCACGCGGAGTTTTCGTTGGGCTGCTTGCCATTGCCATGCTCTATCTGCGGACCCGGTTCAACAGCGTGCTGGTGCCGTTTGCAGCCGTCGGCATGGCTATTGTCTTGCTGGCGGGCACGATTGCCGGTGGGCGCTCGATCAGTTTTGGCGCCGGTTCGGACCGTATCGAGGCCTGGGGGGTTGGACTATCGCTGCTGCGCACCCACCCGCTGACCGGGGTCGGCTTTAACTCTTTTACCGATTACCACGAGATCACCGCTCATAACTCCTTCGTGTTGTGTTTTGCCGAACTCGGATTGCTGGGATTCTTTTTCTGGCTGGGCCTGATCGTTTCCACGATCCTGCAAGTCAACGCCCTGATCCGGGACGAGCGTCACAACCCGGCCATGGCGGAAGTGATCCGGTGGGCGATCACGCTTCGATTGTCGTTGACGGGATTTTTGGCGACGGCGTGGTTCTTGTCACGCACCTACATCATTCTGCTCTGGGTGCTGCTGGCCATGACGGTGGCGCTCATCGAGATTGCCAAAAACGCCCAGGCGAGAACCGCTCCGGCGCCACAACCGCAAAGAGTCCGGTCTGGCAAGCCGCTTTTGGCCGACGTGCGCTGGTTTCCCACCACCGCCGGCGTCCAGTTGGCCTGCTTGTTCCTCGTCTATATCTTGGTCAGATTGCGCTGGTCCGGCTAAAGAGCCCAATCACTTTGCGCAACCGGCAGTGTCAAGCGACTCCAACCCCTGCCGCAAACTCGTGCGCGGCTCCCAGCCCAACTGCCGCCGGGCTTTGGCGTTATCAATATTCCGGATGCTGACCCGCCCGGGCGTGCGTTCGTCGACGGCAGGCGACCGGCCTTGAAGCCGCACGCTTTCCGAGATGATGCCGCCGAGAGTGACAAGCTCATTGCCGGTCAAATTGAAGACTTCACACTCATCTTCTACACTTTGCACTACACCTGCTGATTCTACAAGCAGCGATTGCCGCCGCCGACAAATCCTAGTGACACGTCATAGAATAATAGTTGGTATTTCTCTTGATAAGTTGGGTAATATGGTGTGAGTATAAGTGACACAGGACAACAGCTCTGTTCGTACGCACCCAGACCAACGGCTCCCGCACCTATCTGCTCATCGTGGACAACGAATGGGTTGACGGCAAAGTTAAGCAGCGTGTCCTGCTTCGCCTCGGCCGTTTGGATGAGCTTCTGGCTAGCGGTCGTCTCGACTCGCTGGTGCAGTCGTTGGGGCGCTTCTCGGAGAAGTTGGCGATTCTAGGCGGGCACGCCCGCGGGGAGAGCATCGCCACCCGGAGCGCCAGGATCGGCCCGGCGCTCATCTTTCAAAGGCTATGGGAAGCGTGCTCAGTTGACAAGGTGCTGGCCTCATTGTTGCGGGACCGCCGCTTCGAGTTCCCTGTCGAGCGCGCGATTTTCCTCACCCGTGTTGCATCGCCTGTTTGCCCCCGGTAGCGATCGCGCTGCCGAGAAATGGAAAGACGACTATGCCTTCCCAGGGGTCGGCGAATTGAGTTTGCACCATCTCTACCGGGCCATGGCTTGGCTGGGCGAAGCGCTGCCGAAAGACCAGCAGGCTGGCGCCACGCCCTTCGCGCCACGCACGAATAAAGACCTGTTGGAGGAAGCGTTGTTCGCGCGGCCGGCGCAACATCTCGGTTGGGTCATGCACGATCGAAGCGCAGTTGGCCATCACGACCAACGAATCGCCGTACGCTTTATAGCCGTTGGCGACGCCGGGCGGAATCTGCACGAGGCAATAGTTGTCTTCCCCGAAGAATACTTCTTGTAGTAGCTCGCCGCGCGTGGGTGAGCCGTCGCGCAAGTCGTACATGACAAGCTTGGCGCGCCCCGAGATCACGGCGTTATTGACCGTCATGCGCCGGTGAATGTGCCATGCTTTGACGGCGCCGGGCCAAGCGCAAGAAAAATAGATCTCGCCGAAGCCGGCAAAGTGCGGATCGGTCGCCTTTAGCATGTGCATGATCTTGCCGCGCTCGTCCACGATCCGGCGCAACGCGATCACCTTGACGCCGTCGATCATGCCGGCGCCCCCTCGCGCAGCCGCAATTCCGCGTCTACCCGGCCCGCGCCGATCAGCCCCTGAAGCCATTGCATCCTCGTGAATCGCGGGCTCTTGAATTCGGTTTCGGTCAACCCGCGCCGCCGCAACTCCGCCACCAGTTGCGCGGCGCCCGCTTCGACGCCCCATTGAGGCCGGAACTCAGGCAGCAAACGGGTGACCTTTTCGAAGCTGGCTTTGTAGGTCCGTTGATCGGCGTCCGGGCTGCCGAGGCATTCCAGTTGCGCGCCGGGCACGGCCGCGACCACCGCGCGCCAGATCGATCTACTTGGCAATTGACACTCGCCGCGGCGGCGTTGATCGCCTGATTGTGGAGCCGTTCTCGCGGCGCTTCGAGCGCAGCCAGAAACACGCGCGCCACATCGTCGATATGGACGACCGGACGCCAGGGCCGCCCATCGCCATGAACGATCACGCGGCCCGTCGCTATCGCCGCTCCGGTCAGACTATTGAGCACCGTATCGAAACGCATCTGCGGCGAGACGCCATAGACGGTGCCGTTGCGCAGAAAGACGGGCGAGAAACCGGGCGCGGCCAGGGCGGCGATGCCGCGTTCGGCCTCAACCTTCGATCGCGCCTAGGCGGTGCGGGGATCGAGCGGCGAGTTTTCGTTCACTTCCGCCATTTGCGAAGCGCCGTACATGATGCACGAAGAGGAGAACAGGAATCGCTCGACGCCGCCGAGCGCGCCATCTGCGCCAGTCGCACCGAGGCGCGGTCGTTGATGGCCATCGTCCATTCTTCGTTGTGGTTGCCCAGTGGATCGTTGCTCAACGCCGCCAGGTGGACAACCGCATCGTAGCCTTGCAGGTCGGCGGCCAAGACGTCGCGCAGATCCTTGCACAGTGCCCCGGTCTTCACAAGCGGTTCGACAAACCGGCACTCGGCGAAGTAGCCTGTGTCGAGGCCCGTCACGCGATGACCGGCTTCGATAAACCGTGCGGCCATGACTGAGCCGAGATAGCCTTGGTGGCCAGTTAAGAATATGCGCACGCTTCCTCCTTGGCGGACGGCGCCTGCCGCAGCCACGCCTCGGCGTAATCGCCAAGCGCCGTGCGGCCCGATACCCCGGCGTACAAACATCCGGCCGCGTCGGCTGCTTGTGCGTCACGTTCGTCGTCACCGAGAAACCAGGTGCGCGTCAGATCGAGATGCAGTTCGCGCTGGGCGGCAAACAACATGCCCGGGCGCGGCTTGCGGCACAAGCAACCGGCTTCCCAGTGATGCTGACAAACATAGATCCTCTCGATCCTTCCGCCGGCGGCAGCGACATCGGCCTGCATCCGTGCATGGATATCGCCGAGCGCAGCGGCGGTGACCGAGCCGAGCGCAAGGCCCGCCTGATTGGTAATCACGGCCACGTCGCGCTCGACTTTGCCAGCACCGTCCCTGACAGTCCGTGGCTCGCAGCGCTGGCCTGGGCCAAGGGCGTGTTCGCCAAGCAGCAGCGCCTGTCGCAACGGCCGCTGGCCGAATGTCCGGCGGCCACGTTGCCGAAACGATTGCGGCCATACCTGCTGACCTTC
>JAYUSQ010000269.1:0-11622 GCA_043755595.1 Acidobacteriota bacterium
GAGAGCATTCTCTTCTTCGACTGGTCGCCCGACGGGAAGCAGTTTGCCTCGATTCGCATGTCGAGCGTGCAAGAGGCCGTGCGCATCCGGGAGCCGCGAACGCGCTAACCGGGGAAGCACGCTACTTCAAGTGCTGCGGGTGGACGCCTATCAGGCCGCCGGCTTCACGACGGGGATTAACGGGAGTTGAAAGACGATGCGGCATTCCCAGCATTTGCCGGCGCTCTCTATGTCGCTTCGGCGACCGCAGTTTGGTGCAGGAGAGGCGCTTGGCTGTGCGTACGCGCGGGCCGACCGCCGGGTGGAGGCCGAGAAACTCTCCACCACAATTCCTTCGCCAAACCCGTTCAACCAGGCACTGATCTTTGCCGACTTGGGCGATAAAGACCGAGATCTCGCGGCTATGGATCGCGCCGTCACGGCTGGGCCTTTTTCGAATAGGCAGGGCGCGCTCACATGGCCGGAACCGTCACTGCTTCACGGTCATTTGCGAGTGAAAGCTCTTCGCAAGAAGTTGGCCTCACTGTCACGACGTCGGCGAGGACAGCGCCGATCGTGAGCACACCCATGAGAATTTTCATTTGGAACTCCTTCCGTCGAATGGCCGGCTTAGAACCACCCATGCCGCTCCGGCGGCCACCGCGTGCTCGGACGGGTAAGATGGGCTGTCCGGCACGGGAAGCGAAGGGACAAGGGAGGGGTCGGTAGCGTTCGGCCTCAGGCGGTTATGGGCGTACTTCGAGGCCCACGCGGCCACCGTGGCGTCGTGCATGGCGACGCACAGCAGAGTGTAGGCGCGCCAAGCCGCTGGAAGCGTGAGCCTGCCATCGGAGAGTCTTGTGTTCAGCATCTCGATCCAGCGCATCGGCGGGGCGCCAGTGTCCCAAAACGCTACCTGGTCCCGCACATTGGCATCTGCCGACGCCATGAATGGCTTTAGCCATTCGATTTCGCGGGCCGTCACGCTACGGTCTGGCGCCGGGAGCCGGAGTTCGTTGCCCGACCGGAGAATCCATGTTTTCCATGTACCGGCCCGGGGTTCGATGGGGCCCTGTGCAAACGCGGTGGCTACGGTCAAGGCAGCGGCGAGCAAGATCACTGCTTTTCTGTTGATCGTTAAGTTGTTCATTAATTGCCTCATATCATTCTCCTTTGATGGTTGTCTACTCCAAAGTTCTCGTGCAACTCGGGACCGACCAACGGGAGGCCGGAGGGAGCCGCAAAAGGGCTTTGCATTGCTGCCAGTCACAGTAAACGTGCCCGTGGAGGGATCGTAGAGGTCTTGTTTCACTTTCGCCTCCTTAGGCTGGTAGCACTTCAGCGTCCACCATGCCTAGCGCAATCGGGCGGGAAGATAGCTCAAAGTCCTTTCAGGGATTCACAGCCGTGGATTTCGCGCCCAGCCCGGCGATCCCACGCCTGACGAGAATGGCAATCCACCCGCTTGCGATGATGATGCCGCCGCAATTCCCGAGACCGGAGACGCTCGCTGTGTTGTTCGCGTTTCCAGAGCGTACGGGCTGAAGCGGCGATCGATGGAGTTCAGTGCGTCGTGGATGGCAATGTGCACAATGGCGTAGGTGCGAGTCTGCACCGGCGGGCCTTGGCCGGCGGCGAGGGCAGCGTTGGTGGCCGCCAGGTTCCAGGCAGTGACTTCGTCGGCGCCAAGCGCCTTGAGTCCGAAGACGATTAGGGCGGAGGCCTTGCATAGTAGGTTCATTCTCATTTTTTCCTTCTTAGTCTTCCTGCGTGTTGAATCGCGTGTGACATGAAACGGCTGAGCGGCCCGAAGTCAACCGCCCTCGCTCGCAGACGGCGGCGTGAAATTCGACTCTCCGGCACTCCAACCGGTTCACCATGCCTTTGCGCAGCGAGTGGGGAAAAATGCTCAAGATTTTCTCGAAGATTGTCCGGCGCGCAGGGTAGGCAGGTTCGTAGCTCAGGCCGTTATCGGTTCGCCCCGCCGATGGCACGCATGACGGCCAGGCCGATCCCTCCGGCCAAGGCCGAGATGGCGGCGGTGGAGAGGAAGGAAACCGCGCTGCCGTCGAATGCCAGCGCCGGAATGATGTATCCAAACGCGATGCGCTGGATGGCGGCTGTTCCCAGTCCGAGCAGGACAAGTCCAATGCCCGTGCCTAGCCGGCCCAGTCGCCGCCCGGTCATGTAGAGCACCCACATCACCGCGAGCCCAAGGACGCAGTAAATCATGACGTTGGGACGAGAGGTCAGTAGCAGAGGATCGGGGTTGCCGGGTATTCGGGAATGCCACCAGCCCTCGGCGCGAGCGAGACGCCAGGTAAGTGTGATGCTGAGTCCCCAGATCAGCGCGCCCACCGCGGCTCCGAGTCGGTGTCTCTGTCCGCTGCGAGTCGAAAACGCCCCGACCGCGCCTGTGACGCGGGCAATGTAAAGCGAGACCGGCGCCGCGATTATGCACGCGCTGTAGCAGAAGAACCATAGCGAACTGAGGGAAAGGCGAAGGGCTGGATCCCGCACGGCGGCCTCCACATCCTCCCTTGCCTGTACAACCACGGTGCCCGAGCCCATGCAAATCAGCCCGAAGCCAGTGAGGATGCCCGACCAAATGACGGGCTCATGCGTTATGAAGCGCGTTAATCGCTCCCACACGCTGGCTTCGCGAGCCAGGATGGGCCGCTGGTCCAAGTGCCGCTCAAGATCTTCGGCAAGCGAGTCCACTGACCCATAACGGCGCTCGGGTTCCTTGCGCAGCGCCATCAACAGAATTGAATCGAGATCGCCCAGAAGGCGCTTGCGCAGTCGCTTCGGATCTCCTTCGCGGGCGGCGCTTACGGTTTCGGGCGTGATGGGCAGCGGGTCGCGTCCTACGGCGGGTTCTGTTGTTGTCACGACATCGCTTGGGCGGGCCGGCTCGGCTTCCGCGATTACCCGCGCCATCTCATGCATGGCCGCACTCAGCAAGCGGTACGGCCTGTGGCCCGTGAGCAACTCATAGAGAACCACACCGAGAGAATAAACGTCCGATTGCGTCGTGATCGGCGTGCCGTTGACTTGCTCTGGGCTCGCGTACTCTGGAGTCATCATGCTCGCCAGCGTTTGGGTCTCCAGGGCTCTTCCAGCCGTCGTGCCGGACAGTACCTTGGCGATACCGAAGTCGAGCAGCTTCACGGCGCCGTCGTTGGTAACAAAGATGTTGCCCGGCTTCAAATCCCTGTGGACCACCAGATGCCGATGGGCGTAACGCACCGCGTCGATGACGCCGCCGAACAATTTCACCCGCTCGCTGATCTTGAGCTTGCGCTCGTCGCACCAGCGGTCGATGGGGCGCCCGTCCACAAACTCCATGACGAAATAGGGCCAACCCTCTTCCGTAACGCCCGCATCGAGCAACTTGGCGATATTCGGATGGTCCAGCGACGCGAGGATTTCGCGTTCCTGCTGAAACCGGGCGATGATCTGGGCCGAGCCGGCCGGGGGCAATATCAGCTTGACGGCGGCTTGGCGGTGGAACATTTCGTCGGATCGCTCGGCGAGATAGACCGAGCCCATACCGCCCCGGCCGATCTCGCGGATCAGGGTGTAACCGCTGAGCCGGCGGCCTTCTAGTTTCGGAGGATCGAGAGGGGGAAACTCTTTGGTACTTCTCCACATGGGCCGCTCGAGCCAGCTTGGGATGTTCTCGTGAGCCCGGAGTAACCGCTCGATCTCCGTGCGAATGTCGTCGGCGCCCCGACATTCCTGCCTGAGAAACGTTTCCCTGGCGGAACCGCCCAACGGCAGCGCCTGCTCGTAGATTCTCCGGATGCGGCTCAGTTCTTCGGGCGTCATTGCGCGTACCCTCCTAGTGAGCTTAGCGCGACGCCAGGAGAAAATAGCTCACAATTGAGTCTAGTGGACATGCCGGAAGATCGCGAGCCGCACGATATCACGGGCCTGCTGGACCGCTGGCGCCGGGGCGACGCCGAAGCTGCGAATCAACTTATGGAATTGGTCTACAGCGATTTGCATCGGATTGCCGCCCGTGAAATGCGCCGCGAGCGCCCCGGGCACACCCTGCAGACAACCGCCGTTTTGCACGAAGCTTATCTGCGGATTTTCCGTGGCGAGCCGGTGGCGTGGAAGGATCGCGCGCATTTCTATGCCTCGGCGGCAAAGCAGTTGAGGCGCGTGTTGCTGGACCATGCCCGGCGGGCGCATAGCGAGAAGCGGGGAGGGCCAGGCGTTAAACTCTCGCTCGGCGAATTCGATGTGGGCGACCTGGGCCTGGACCCACGACTTTTGGCCCTCAACGAGGCATTGGCCAACCTCGAGACCCTGGATCCCCGAGCGGCGAAGGTGGTTGAGCTGCGCTTTTTCGGGGGGGTGAGCGAGAAGGACGCGGCAGAAGTGTTGGGCATCTCGATCGCCACGCTGAAGCGGGATTGGGATTTCGCCAAAACGTGGCTGGCCGCGCAACTCGCGTAAACTTCGCCCTGGCCAGAAAATGGATCGCTCCCGGATAAGTCGCGCAGGGACACTTGAAGTGGCACTGTGCGGCCACACCGTACTGGCTTGCAGCGCCCTTCCATAATTGAGTTGCCCCTGCACAAGCCGTTATCTGTACAGCATTGCGGCTAAACCAACTAAGGGCTCCAGCAGGGGCGTGACGACGCGGTGGCCTTGGTTCGTCGTGCTTCTTAAGCCTGATCAAATAGGCTGTGATCGCTTCGGCGATGTTTGTCGCAGCCGCAGCACGGTTTCACCCTGAGAGACACAGCCTGGCAGCGCGGGGCATGTCGTGGCGGCTTAAGTGGTATGACAGACCTCCCGGTCTGTCAGGGACAGACCTCCCCGTCTGTCATCGACTGGCGGTCCCACTTTCCCGGCGAACCCCAATACTGTTCACTTAATCTAGAACCAACGCCCCGACCTGCGGACCGCTGACCGGTTGCTCTACGCTACGCCGTTGATCGTGAGCTATCGTCAAGACGTGGCCTCTGCGCAATGAAATCAGGGAGTCACGGGCAACTAGGCCGGGGCGGCAAGGGAGTGACGCGGATCTTGCGGTCGTTCACCACGCAGAAGTGCCCGGCCCAGGCGACGCCCGATTGAAGCGTGGCAATCGCGAGGGCAGCAGACTCCGTTGGAGTGAGCGAGCCGATTCGGAACAGGATGACTCCACACGAAGCCTGCAGGCCTTGACGGAAGGCGAGATCGCCGAAGTCCTTGTCGAAGGTGAGCAGCGTGCGGTCCTCGGACGATGCGATCCCGAGGACTTCGGTGTCGGGTAATCCGGGATTGGTTTCGGCGATAGAGGCGACATCGAATCCGGCTTGCCGCAGTAGGCGCAATGCGTCCCGCGGGAAGTTCTCGTCAGCGACGAACTTCATGCAGGTTGGAGGGGGACGACGTGCTCGGTATGCAGGAGTTCGGCGGCATAGGCCAAGCAGGCTTGGATGTCTTCCTGACGGATGTGCGGATAGTTGTCCAGGATCTGCTCTTGGGTCCACCCGGCGGCAAGAAGATCGACGATGAACTCGACGGCGAGCCGAGTGCCCTTAATGACTGGTTTGCCAACGAGGACTTTGGGGTCGACCGTAATGCGTCCGCGCCAGTTCATTTCCATCGATTCCAGGATACCAGCCGCGTCGCCGCCTGTCGACGAATCGCGGTTCCCTGCGCCGTTAGGGTGGCTCCTATACCGCTGTGGGGCGAAGCAAAGGCTTCTTCGTGTATCGGGCAGGCAGTGAGACGACATGATCTGCCAGCTTTGCCTCCCCTTGGCGGCGACCCACGAGGCGAAAATATCCGAGGTGATTGCCACGATCCGCATCGAGTGCGCGGATCTCCACTTCGTTGTCAGGCGCCACCGCGCGATGCCAGTCCAGCCAGCGTCGCCAGCCTTCCGGCATGGTGTCCGCGGTAGCGATGTCTATGATGCCGGTTCGTTCCCAGTGTCGCCGCCACCAGGATATTGAATGCAAGAACCAGCAATCCTGAGTCCACCACTGGCTAAGATGCGCGGGAAGCGGGCCTTCGATCTCCCTAACCAAGCCTGCGCCCACAATCCCGATCATGCCGCCCGGTTTTACAAAGCGGGCCAAGTAATTCAAGTAGAGGTCGTCGGTACCGAAGTAGAAATAGGAATCGATGCTGATGATCGCGTCGAAGAATTCCTCTGCGAACGGCAACGACCGGGCGTCTGCATGGATCGGAAACACGCCGTCCGCGACTCCGGCATCACGGATGCGCTGGAGATTTTCCGAGGCGCTGAACCACAGGTCGGTGGCCCAAACCTGCACGCCAAATTCGCGCCGCAGGAAGATTGACGACGCGGCTCGCCCACAACCGAGGTCCAAAACCCGCATGCCCGGCCGCAAGTCCAAGGCGGCCGTGAGCCACTCTGTTAACCATAGCGAGTTCGCGCCTCCGCTCGCGCTCGCTAGAATCCATTCGGGGTGGTATCGAGAGGACCGAGGGAAGCTTTCCGAGACGAGCAGCATTTCTGGAGTCATGTGATCCCCCAGTCTCCCACGCCGCGACTTTAGGCGGCTGGTCAGGCAACCAAGTAGCGGTAAGTCGCAAAGGGGCACTTGAAGTGGTACGTGCGGCCACACCGTACTGGCGCAGCTCCCTTCCATGATTGAGTTGCCCCCGGCACAAGCCGTCATGTTATCTGAACGGCATTGCGGCTCACGGGGCCTGACGACCCGGTGGTGGCGGTGGTTCGTCGTGCTTCTTAAGCCTGATCAAATAGGCTGTGATCGCTTCGGCGATGTTTGTCGCAGCCGCAGCATGGTTTTCACCCTGCGGACACAGCCTGGTGCGGGGCATGTCTGCCAGTGCGGCCACCCGGATAGATGCAGGTTAGCATGAGGGCCGGCACAGCACTACTACGCTGCGTGGTCCAGCGCGATAGCCGGAGGATGTCAGGCGTTTTCGTTCCTCGGGCTGCACAAAATCTCCCGGGCTGGGAAGACTTGTGTCGGCCACCAACAGCCATGCACTCGCGCTTCCTTCATGAATCTGAAACCGCACTTCATGGGCGCTGGCGTTGGCCATCACGTAGATATCGTCGTCGCCCAGTTTGCCTCCCCGCAGACAGAACGCCAGCGTCTGGCCGCCCGGCGAAAAATCGGGGTCCCGGTTCTCACTGCCGTACCAACTGACATCTTCCCGCCAATATTGGCTGCGGGCGATCGATGGGTGTGCTTTGCGGAAAGCGATCATACCCTGAAAGAAGCGGAATACATCCTGATTGAGTTGTAACTGGTCCCAATCCAGATAGTTGATCTCGTTGTCCTGGTTATAGGGATTGTTATTGCCTTGCCGGGTATGTAGGAACTCGTCGCCGGCGCAAAACATCGGCGTGCCATTCGACAGCATGAGTAAGCAGAAGAAGTTCCGTACCTGGCGCCGCCGCAACGTCAACACGTGTTCGGGCGCTCCGTCATCCCCTTCCCATCCGCAATTCCAACTTCGATTGTCGTCCGTCCCGTCTGTATTCGCGTGGCCGTTGCGTTCGTTGTGCTTGCGATCGTAGGCGACCAGATCGTACAGGCTGAAGCCATCATGCGCAGTTACAAAATTGACGCTTTGGAAAGGACGATAGGAGTTCTCCACGTCGCCCGGGAACAGATCGTCGCTTCCGTACAGCCGCTGCATCATGCCGCCGGCCATGCCCGATACACCTCTGACGAAATCGCGAACGTCATCCCGGTACTTACCATTCCATTGGCGCCAGTTCAACCCGGGAAACGATCGGCCGAGTAAGTAACTCTCGATGTCCCAAGCTTCGGCGATCATGCGGACTCCATGGCGCGCCGCCAGAAAACTGATATCGGAAATCAGCGAAGGGTTATCCAGATCCTGCGTGCCATCGGAGCGGCGGGTAAAGACTGAGGCCAGATCGAAGCGGAACCCATCCACTTTCATCGAATCGATCCAAAACAGCAGGCTCTCGACGATCAGGGAGCGCACTACCGGATGGTCGCACCGGAGAGTGTTGCCGCAGCCCGTGTCGTTGCGATACCGACGCCGGTCGCCGGTTAGAAGATAGTAAGACTGATTGTCGATCCCGCGATAACTATAAGTGGGACCATCCAGGCCCGCTTCGCTCGTGTGGTTGTAGACAACATCGAGCCACACGTCGATGCCATTGTTATGGAAGGCCTCCACCATCGCCCTAAATTCCGCCGCCGCTTCGTCGCTAGTGCGGCCGGCTGAGTAACCCAAGTGCGGCGAAAAGAAGTTGAGGGTCATGTATCCCCAGAAACTGCCTTCCTGCGGATCGCATTGATGAACGGGCATCAATTCAACGGCTGTGATTCCCAATGATTTGAGGTAGGGGATTTTCGCGGTCAATCCGGCAAAGGTGCCGCGCTGGTTCGCGTCGACCCCGGAGTTCGCTCTCGCCGTGAAAGCCTTGACGTGTAATTCATAGACGATCAACTCCGAACTGGGTCTCGGCGGACGCTCAGTTCGACCGGTAACCAATGGCCCCGATTTCGGCAGTACTCCAAGCGGCGCCCGTCCGTCATTCGCTCCCGGCTTCATCGCGGCCTGGCGATCATAGTCTGGCGGGAAGAATACGCCTGGTGCGAACGGATCGATTAGAATCTTCGCTGAGTCGAAGCAGTAACCCGCCGCTGGATCGTTGTGCCCTTCCACGCGATAAGCGTAGTAAGCCGCCGTGTCGACCCTTGCCAGTGGAATCCAACAGTGCCAGATCCTGCCCGACTTATTCACGCGCGGATCCAACGGCAGTTCGAGAACGGGTTGAACCGGGTCGCCCGCTTCATATAGAAGCAAAGTGACGCCGGTTGCGCGCCGCGAATAGAGCGAGAAATTCCACGCCAGGAGCGATGGAATCCACGTGACGCCCATCGGGCCTGGAGTACCCTCGTTCCGGTCCCACTGATCGAAGCTGGCGCTTGCGCGAAAGGATTCAGCCATCTTGAATACTTACGCCGCCCCGCGGAAACTCATAGCCGCGAAACTCACCACACTTTCCGGATCGATCTGCCAATGCTGGTATCGACGTAACTGCCCGCGCGCTTCCGGCACGGCTTTCAAAAAGGTGTAGAACGGCGAAGAACCGCACCAATTCAAATCGTCGTGATTCGGCTGCACCATGTCCCAGAACCCGCGCGCATCGCCTTGCGCCAGCCGTTCGATGCGGTCTTTGTCGCGCGCCGAAACGGCAAGCATCTGGTCTTGATACGCCGTCGCCGGTTGCGGGTTGCCGTAACGCCGGCCGACGTGGCTCATGTCGACACCCAGCACCCACAGCAGATCGCGCGAATGCGCCGCGTGCAAATCGCCCAGCGCGCCCAGGAAGCGGCGGACATTTTCGTCGTCTTCGGGCAGGCCGCCCTGCATCAGGCTCTTGGCGTAAGGGCCGCACAGGATCGGGAGAATCCTGACATCGGCGCCGTAGATGTGTTGGAGGAACGCCACCTGGAACTCGATCGAATGTTCGGTGCGATGGCAGTAGTCCTCCATCTCGACCGCGCCAGGAGCCGCTTCGGCTAGCCGGTTTACCAGCGCCGTTTCCGTCCGCGCTTCGCCGGCCGGGGTGACGAAATTCTTGCGCGTCAGCCCAAAGCGTTCGCCCGCGCCATAGTGCGACGTGCCGAGCACGACAAAGACACGTTCGCGATAGTCCGGCGTCAGCGCGAGATAGGCATCGCGGTAAGACTCCACGCCGCCCCATGGCGAAACGTGTGGAGCCGCGATGCCAATCAGGTTCGACACGGGCTCAACCGCTTCGGTGGCCGTCAAATATTCACTGAAGACCTCACGCAATTCCCCAGCGTCATCTGGATAGGCGGCCCCGGCGTGGGATGCCTGGCGCGTGTGCGCTGCGGCAAATTCAGCTTTGACGGCATCGCGCATCCGTGTGTAGTTGTCGTCTTCAAGAAAACCCGCCTGCGCCAGAGCGCCGGTTAGATGGTCCACGAGATCGGACACTTGCAACTCGCCCGTCAATTCCACCAGAGCTTTGTGGAGATCCAGCTTGGTCGATTGGCCGTCGAAGAAATCCAGAACGGGCACCAGGGGCGGCGGCAGGATCAACGTCTTATCCGAGAACTGGTAGGGATCCCGGATCAACAGACCCGGACGTTCCTCCACCGGGCTGGCCATGAAGTCCAGATTCATTCGTAGGGCGGGCAGTGTTTCCGACACCTTACTATCTTCGTGCCTATCGCCTGCTCTTGTACACTGGGGCATTGGAAATGACATCTCCGGTTGCTTTGATTACGGGCGCCAGCGGCGGTTTGGGCGGACCTGTGACGGAAACGTTTTTGGGAGCGGGCTTCCGCGTCGCCGCCGTTGCGAGACGATGGCCGGATAAGGGCCCAGGCGTGGAAGCGGGGCTCATCCGGATTGAAGCCGATACGGGCAATGAAGCGGCGGCTGAGGGCGTCGTGCAAACCACGTTATCCACTTTCGGACGCATCGATGCGTTGATTCATCTGGTGGGCGGCTTTGCCGGTGGCGACGGTGTGGCTGAGACTCCGATCGATCAATGGCAACAAATGATGGCGGTAAATTGTTGGTCCGCCGTTACGATGATGCGCGCGGCGATTCCTCCGATGCGGGCAGCCGGGCGCGGCCGGGTCATCGTGATTGGCTCGAAAGCCGCTACCGACCCTCAATCGCACTATGCCGCCTACGCGGCTTCGAAAGCGGCGCTGTTGGCCGTGGCGCGGTCGGCCGCCGAAGAGTTGAAGAAAACCGGCGTGACCGTGAATGCCGTGCTGCCGAACACGATCGATACTGAAGCGAACCGCAAGGCAATGGGCACGGCGAATGCCAGTAAATGGGTGCAGCCGTCCTCAATCGGCGCGCTCCTGTTGTGGCTCTGTTCGGATGCCGGACGCGACGTGAATGGCGCCATGATTCCAATGGATGGACGACTATGACCAAACTGACCGACACACAGATTGAAACCGCTTTGGCTGGACTGCCGGGCTGGACTTTGGCCAGCGGCAAGCTACACCGCGAGTACAAATTTCGCGATTTTGTCCATGCTTTCGGCTTCATGGCGACTGCCGCCGTGGCGATTGAAGCGCGAAACCATCACCCGGAATGGTCGAATGTCTGGAACAGCGTCACGGTGGATCTGACCACGCATGATGCGCAGGGCATCACGGAAAAAGACACAGACCTCGCCGCCTTGCTCGAATCCATCGCCACCAGGTTGTTGGGATGAGGCCGATTGCCGCGGTAGCTTTCTTCGCCACCGTCTCGGCGGGGCTAGCGCAACCCGCCTATCCCGGCGCTGTCGACCTCGATCGGGCGATCGACGAATCGATCGGCAAAGGAGAAATCCCAGGCGCCGTGGTCCAGATTGGCAAGCCGGGTCAGCTTCTCTATCGCAAGGCCTACGGCTCGCGCTCGCTCCAACCGGTCAAGGAAACGATGGAGGCAGAGACGGTCTTCGATGTCGCCTCGCTCACCAAAGTGATCGCCACCACCAGCGCGATGATGAAGTTGTTTGAACAAGGCAAGGTGCGCCTGAACGATCCGGTCTCGAACTATCTGCCCGAGTTCGGTAAGAACGATATCACCGTGAGGATGCTGCTGACGCACTTTTCCGGACTACGGCCCGACGTCGATCTGAAACCGGCGTGGAGTGGCTATGAAACCGGCATT
>JAYUSQ010000270.1:0-11600 GCA_043755595.1 Acidobacteriota bacterium
CCTCGGCCGCCGGTGCCCGGCAAGCCGACCGCAGGTAGAGCGGAATTGGGACCCAATTGAAAACTGTTGTTTCCAACCGCAACCAGTGAATCCGGGTTCCGTATCGATGCAAGCGCCAATTGCCCGACGGGAGCCTGCACTCCATTGGAATACTGAGCCATGACAACCCCACCTTCGCTAACGGCCACCCGAGTGAGTTGGGCGGTGGCTGAGCCATTTTGCTGATTGGCTGAGACGGCCGAGGGCTGTGTAAACTGGGTCAGACGAGGTGCGATGCCATCGTAGAATTGCCAAGTCAGATTGAGGTCGGCTGCACCATCTTTAAGTCCCGACACGCTGAGGGTGGGAAAAGGACCGGTGACTGCTGGGTCGACCATACGGCCAGCCGGGTCGAACGTGATTGAACCAGTCACCGGCGCCACGGGTGAGGTCACGTCCGCGTCAGGGATCGAAACCGAATAGTCCCAGACGTTAGCAGTAGCGTTCTTGGTGAAGTTGACTGTAATGACGTGCGTCGCTCCTAAAGAGTCGAAGACCTCAATTGGCGAAGAAAAGGTATCCGGAGCAGGGGGACCAGCCGTCGCAGCTGCATTGAGGTTCACGTCGAACGAAAACACGGACGTAGGCAGCGGGGGCCGGAGCGTACCCACCGGGAGTTGGATCTCGCCAATCGGACCGTTGGTGGAGAGCGTTCCACCAGACTCAGTCCATCCAAGGACACGTTGACTGTTGGAAGTAAGCAGATTACCCGCCTTATCGACATGCAGATATCCCCCTCTGGTGTACTGGGTCACCCCCGCACGGTCGCGCACGACGAGAAAACCGTCACCCTGAATTGCCACGTCCAGGTCTCCGCTTGTAGATTTAATTGCTCCCTGGACGAACTGGCGGATCGCTTTGGATGGGGCGACGCCAAAGCCTGCCTGAGCGGCGCCTACTCCCAGTGATTGAGTCACCAAATCACTAAACGCAGCGATACTGGCTTTGAAGCCGGGTGTGTTCAAGTTGGCGAGATTGTTCGCGACGACGTCCACGGCTGTGGAATGAGCAGCTAAGGCTGACAGCGCTGTTGAGAAAGATGTAAACATATGCCTCCGAGTTGTTGTTTGATTGTCGCTTCAAGGTTTGCGGCCGCCGAATCAACCTAAGATGTCTTGAGCCGGCGATTGCGCTTTGACCCAGTCATTGAGGAGGCCGCGGATGCCTTCGAGCTCAGTCCGAGTTCCTAGAGACTGTTCGAGAACCGAAAACTGAGTTAGTTGCGTAATGTATTGCATCGGATCAGAAGGATCAAGCGGATTCTGATTTTGCAGTTGAGCGACTAACAGACGCAGGAACGTCGATTTGTTCGCAAGGGGGTCTTCAGTCGCTGATTCCTGGATCGGCGTTCTGGGAGCTGGCGTAGCTTGGCCTTCAACTGCGGCCAGTGTGGAGGTGATCGTTGACATGAGTGTCCTCTCTTGGTATTCGGATTTAGGAAACAGGAGATAGGGTCGGAAAAAGTGGTGCTCCGGTAGCAATCCTTGGAATAGAAAAGGCGACGGCGGTTTTCCTGGATCGCGCTCGCCGCCCTTCTTGGTTTGGAGCCTCCTGCTGACGCCGGCCGCCGGCAAGGCTGTCGCCGAACGGTGTCTGGCTCGCGCCCTCTACGTCGGGGCCAAGTGAAAGCTCCCGTACTCTGTTGATCAGCTCATCTATGCCGTTGAGCAGACTTTGTCTCGCTTCACGGTCGTCGGTCGATACTCTTACTTCCAGGCCGTTCGGCACCTCAAGCACGCGAACCGAAACCCGCTCTTGCCCAGGAGCCGTTACTTGAATACTTGTTAGTGGCTGTGAGGCGTCGAAGCGAGTGGGCGTATCGCCGCCGATGCTAAGACTGTCCATCTTCGACCAAACTAGAGTGGGATCCTCTTCCCCTACATGTCTGTTGGCCGTCTCTTCGCGTGAAGAATTTATTATCGAAGGAACAGCCGAGACTGCCTGGCCGGTGGCGGCAGGACCATAACCGATCTGAGACCCGAAAAGCTCCTGAAGCGTCGCGATGTCGGCAGAGATCTCAGGCACGGGAACACGGCTATCTTGGATCGATCGCTCTCGAGATTCGGGGCAGCCTGCAGTATCCAAGTCCGGCTCATGCCGCCGATCCAGAATGGTCATGGACCGGGGATCGACTTCTGTGTCGCTGACGCCAGCGGTTTGTGACTCTATCGGAACCGACTGGTCAAACACCAAGCTGAACACCATCTGGTCAGAGGCGACCTCAAACGACGGCGATTCGGGAATTGACAATAGCTCCACGCTGGGCCTTTGGATGAGAGCGGTGAACCGGCTATTGGGCGGTTCGGTGATGCCAGCCTCCGGAAGCTGCGTCCGAGGGCCCTCTACGGGAAGTTGGGTAACCTGGGGCGCATCCAAGGGTTTGACCGGCCGCCTTGTTCGAGAGCCACCAGAGTCGCGCCCCGATAGGGTTTCACTAAGGGATGAGCTTACTTCACTGTGCTTCGGAAGGTCATTGCGATTCAGCTGATTGTGCCGCAATTCAATGGGCGTTTTTGGCTCGACTGTCCTGGCTGATACAGAGGCGAAATCGTCAGGAGCCGACGGCGACGGCAGAAGATTCGCATTATGATCTTGATTGCTTCCCTCGATTATACGCAATTGTGGCTCTCGAACCCGGCTGGCAGGGGCTCCTTCTGAAGACCTTTTCGATGCAGCCACTTCCGGTGTGGGATGACCGACGTCGGTGTCGGCCAGTGAGTCCGTCTCGAGTACGTCTAAAGCTGATGAAGAGTGCTCCACCGGTATTTCATCTCTGAGCGTTGTGCCTATGTTTCCCGGCCCGATACTTGCTGGGTTCTCGATGAGCGGGCCGATCAGGCCGGCGCCTGAAACAGCCGCCTCCGGAAGTACGGTGTTCGCCTGGCCACCCCCGCCGGGCTGTACCGAATCGGCGGCCTGACAAAGAACAGATCGCTCCAAATTGAAAGCGAAGGCACTAGGATCGGGCGATCCGAGAGTGGTATAGCTAAGGAATAAGTTCGTGGAAGTAACTAAGCCGACCGTGCTGAGTTGCGGAAATTGACCAGAGTCCTCTCTCGTAGTGGCGGCCTTCGAGACCCGCCGTTGTTGGCGCCCTCCGGTAGGACGGGCCTCATTCAAGAGAACTGGCGACTCTGACGTGCCGTCCGGAAGCAGTCCGGCGTGGAGGAATTCGAGAAAGGAAGGATTCCCTTCGACGGTGTTCCTTGGATCTGTTTTGGAGTTGCTCCAGGTCCCCATCAATGCAGCGGGCTCGGCAAAAGCGCTTGGAAGTTCGACCACGGCAATCAACAAGCACGTCCGGGGCCAAAATGAATTTTGATCCAAAACCAAAGGATTCTCTAGAATGTTGGGCCAAAGGAAGCGCCGTGTTATTGCCGCTGACGCAATTGTGGCGCGATGCTAGGCGGGCGCTTTCGTATCGAACCCTGTGAATTGCTGCGATTCGTGGTGGCCCTTCAGGTGCTAAGAGTCAGGCGATGGATGCATTCACCATTTCGGCTGCTAGTGGCATGCGGGCTAGGCTCGAGTCATTGGAGATGCTCGCGAACAATCTTGCCAACCAATCGAGTCCCGGTTTCAAATCGGACCGCGAGACCTATAGCCTCTATGTAGCACCCGAAGCAGGCTGGCTTCAGGACGAGTCGGCCGTTCAGTCTCCGGCGGCTCCCGTAATCGAGAGCAATTGGACCGACCTGCGCCAGGGTACACTGCGGCAGACTGGCGCCCCATTCGACGTCGCTCTTAATGGCCCGGGTTTCTTTGTCGTCCGAAGTGAACGCGGCGATTTGTTGACTCGTAACGGCAATTTCAAGCTTGCTCCCACCGGCGCATTGGAAACGCATGACGGCTACGCTGTGCTTGACGACCAGCGGCGGCCCATCCAGATTAGACAAGGCGCCACCTTCGAAATCAACCAGCAGGGCGAGATTCGTGAACAAGGCATATTGACAGGGCGCCTCGGCATCGCGAGCCTCTCAAAAGAGACCACTCTTTCCAAACAAGCAGGCACTTATTTTTCGATGACCGATGCGGCGCAGCTTTTGCCTATTCCAACTGCCAGTGTCTCACAAGGCTATTTGGAAAATTCCAATCTTGCGCCAGCCGAAGGGGCGGTCCGGTTAGTGCATATCCTGCGCCAATTCGAAAGTTTGACCAAAGCGGTACAGATTCATGCCGAAATGAACCGACGCTCCGATGATGTGGCGCGGATAAGCGGCTGAGCTCCAAATTAATGAGGATACGGAAATGATTCGAGCGCTCTTTAGTGCGGCCAGCGGGATGACGGCCCAACAGACGAACGTCGACAACATCGCTCACAATCTGGCCAATGCGAATACCGTCGGTTTCAAACAGCGACGGACACAATTTCAGGATCTGCTCTACCAGAGCATGATCCAACCCGGAGCTGCTGCCGGTTCTCAGACCGTTGTGCCGACGGGCCTACAAATCGGTCTTGGGACGAGGCCAAGCTCCAATGAGATCATTTTCACTCAGGGTAGTTTTCAGCTGACCGGCAACCCTCTCGATCTGGTAATTGAGGGTCGAGGATTTTTCCAGATTCGTCGCCCCACTGGAGAAACTGCCTATACGCGCTCCGGCAACTTCCACCTCAATCGCGACGGCAATCTTGTCACGTCGGACGGAGAGGCGCTTGAACCCCAAATAACGCTTCCGCCGGAAGCTCAATCGATCTCGATCGCGCAAGACGGTACGGTTAGTTACTCGCTACCCGGTCAAGCCGCGGCTCAACTCGCCGGGCAGATTCAACTCGCTAACTTCGTTAATCCGGCCGGCCTGAACAGCATTGGCAAAAACCTCTATTTTCCAACCGATGCGTCCGGCGAACCAGTCGTAGGAAACCCCGGCGGACAGGAAGGCATTGGCGGCCTACAACAAGGCTATGTAGAAGCCTCAAATGTAAATGTAGTCGAAGAGTTCGTCAGCTTGATCTTGAGTCAGCGAGCGTACGAAGCTAACTCACGCGTTGTTCGCGCTTCCGATGAGATGTATCAGCAAGTTAATCAGCTAACACGTTAGCAGAACGGCAAGGGAACAATGAGGGCTTTCCGGATAACACTACTGATCGCCGCCGCTGCGGCAGTCACAATGGCTGCCGACAACTGCCTATCTATCCGTGGCGACTGGATTATGGCCAATGACTTGGCAGCAGCCATTCCGGATTTTGGCCGCGCGACGGGCCGGACTCTTTCTGTTACCCCATTGGCGGGTGCACAGAGGCGATTTTCTCGAGCGGATCTTCGGCGCCTGGCGCGGGGTTTCGGCCTATCCGACGAGGGCAGCGGTGACTGGCCGGACTCAGTCTGCTTCGCCTATTCTCTCGCACCTCTTAGCAAACAGAGCGTCATTGAGGCGATTCGCCGGTCAGCCAGTTCGGAAGTCGCATTTGAATTGACCGAATTCAGCCTGTTTCCCGTGCCACCTGGCAACATTGAATTCAAGAATGTGGCCTTCCGGCCTGACCGTCCTGACGGATCGAAGTTGCTCATTGGCCGTGTCGAATACGGACGCGGGCGTCGGGTACCGATCTGGGCTCGGGTCCGCTCGCTGTCCAAGCCTACCGGACTGGTGGCGGTGGCAGAATTACGGCCCGGCGTTCGTTTGCAAGCTGAGCACGTGCGCGTTGGAACGCTCGAAATCGGAGCCGGTAACTACCTGACAGCCACCTCGCAAATTGAGGGGTTCACCGTTCGTCGAAAAGTTGCGGTTGGCACTCCATTGACAGCGAATCTGCTGGTTCGGCGCTCCGAAGTCACCGCGGGCGAAACGATTCTGATCAGCGTGCGATCCGGCTCCGCGCAGCTTTCCTTCGAGTCTCGCGCTGAGACTGGAGGATCGGCAGGTGAACTCATCCTCCTTAAGAACCCCGACAGTGGCCAGAGATTTCGCGCTCGGGTCGAGGGGCCGGCCCGCGCATCCCTTCAGCTTTCACCAAAGGAGAACTCATGTTGCCAGTCATCGCGCTAGTCGCCGCCTCGCTGGGCTTGCTGGCTTCCGCGCCGGAAAGTTCGCTTGACGGTTTCATCCGCCAAGCGATGTCTTCGCCAAACGGTTCGGCGTTTAGCAGCGGTTCGCTGTTTGCCGCCGGGTCGACCCTCGGAGATTTAACTGGCGACTTCCGGGCGAGTCAGGTCAACGACCTCGTCACTATAGTCGTAGCGGATCGGGCCACAGCACTGGCGAAGGGCACCTCCAACAGTAAACGAACATCGTCGGCGAGCGCCTCCATCCCTGCCTTGGCGGGTCCAACCCGCGGACGCATCCTTCCGAACTTGGCCCAGCTCCAGGGCAACCAGCAGTTGGACGGGCAGGGAGAAACCACCCGGGAAATGGCCCTCAGCGCCACCGTAACCGGGCGGATAACTCATGTTCTCCCCAACGGTAACTTTGTCGTCGAGGGGTCCAAAGACATTCTGGTTAACGCCGAACGCCAAACAGTGGCCATTCGCGGCGTCGGCCGCTGGACCGATTTGAGCGCCGGAAACCAGCTTGCCAGCGATCGGTTGGGCTACCTCGAAATCAAAGTCCAAGGCAAAGGCATCATCGGTGACGCGGTGCGGCGGCCTAACTTCCTTTACCGGCTCCTGCTCGGGATTCTACCTTTCTAAATCCGATGATTATCCGACTATTCCTCGTAACCCTCACCCTCATGGCCGCTACTGTGCGTGCCGCCGTCGAACCACCGCCGACCACAACCCGGCTCAAAGAGCTGGTGAGTCTGGAAGGCGTACGTGACAATCAGCTCATCGGCTATGGCTTGGTAGTGGGACTGAACGGAACGGGCGACAAGCGCCAAACGGTCTTCCCTGCTCAGATGCTTTCCAACATGCTGTTGCGCATGGGCGTAACGGTTTCGCCAACCGCTCTCCAAGCCAAAAATACGGCTGCGGTGATGGTCACTGCGACGCTTCCGGCCTTTGCCCAGCCCGGGACGCGGCTGGACATAAATGTAGCGGCCATGGGTGATTCCAACAACCTCCAAGGAGGCATGCTGCTGCTAACCCCGTTAAAGGCGCCAACAGGCCAGGTATTCGCAGCCGCCCAAGGCTCGGTCGTCACCGGTGGTTTCGTGGCGGGTCGTGGAGGCAACAGCCAAACTGTGAATCACCCGACAGTGGGCCGTGTCCCCCAAGGCGCGATCGTCGAACAGGCGCCCCCCTCCTCGATCGGCGACGGGCATATCCGGCTTCAGCTTCGACGGGCGGACTTCACCAATGCTACTCGGGTGGCGGCTGCAGTCAATCAAAAATTTGGCGCTGCGGCCGCCCCAATCGCTTCAGCGCTGAATTCCGGCCTCATCGCGATCGACATTCCGGCCGGTTTCCAAGGCAGACCGGTTGAGTTTGTTTCGCAATTGGAGAATCTCCGAATCGATCTCGACCGGCCCGCGCGGATCGTGATTAACGAACGAACCGGCACTGTTTCGCTCGGAAAAGAGATTCGCATCGCGCCCGTCTCGATCCTTCATGGCAATCTGACGGTCGAGATCGAAACGACCTATGACGTCTCGCAGCCCGCTCTTTTGTCCGGAGGGGAGACCACAGTCGTCCCCAAAGTTGGGGTTGGCATCAAGGAAGACAAGGCGCGGAACATCAATCTGCTGCCCGGCGCCACAGTCGAAGACTTAGTGAAGGCATTGCTAGCCATCGGCTCGACGCCGCGTGACGTCATTGCGATCCTTCAGAATCTACAAGCGGCCGGCGCACTGACTGCTGATATTGAGGTGATATGACCATGAAGATCGAATCCACCGCAGCCACCGGCTCGTTCGGCCTACTTGCGCAACCGGAAAAAGCAAGCGCAGGGGAAACTGCGGCCGACTTCGAAGCTCTAATGATCGGGCAGATGTTGAAATCGGCTCGTTCGGACTCCGAAGGATGGCTAGGCACTGGACAAGACTCGTCGAGCGCCTCGCTAATCGAAATGGCTGAGGATCAAATGGCGAAGGTCCTCGCCGCCGGCGGCGGACTCGGGCTCGCCAGCATGATTGAGCGCTCGCTAGCCACCCAAGGCAAATCGGCGAAAAATCAAGCCGACTCGTCGACCGTGCAGATGTCGGGCAAGTTGCGGTAAGCCTCGGCGTAGTCCAGACCAAACCCTACTACGAAATGATCGGGAATTGTGAAACCGACGTACTTCACCTGGACGGGCCGCATCCGCTTGGACGGCTTGTCCAGAAGGGCAGCGATTTGGATCGATCGCGGCTTCCTCTGCTGAAGGATGTGCGCCAGATACGTGAGCGTAACACCAGTGTCCACGATGTCTTCCACGATCAGCACGTCGGCTCCCTCGAGCGACATGTCCAAATCCTTGGTGACCTTAACTTCACCTGACGAAGTCTTGCCCTTCCCGTAACTAGAAATACCCATGAAGTCAAACTCGACCTCGCCGGGAATCGCCCGAGCCAAATCGCTTAAGAAGATGCAGGCCCCCTTGAGAATCGCTACGAGGCTCAATGGCCGGTCGCCATAGTCGGCGCGGATTTGACGACCCAACTCCTGTACGCGGACATCGATCTCCGCACGGGGGATCAGCACGGAAAGTTTATGAGAACGCGGGTCTTGGTCCAATTAGTCTCCAGAAACACCAGTCTACCTGCTAATGGAAGGCTGGGCTGGGGGGGCCAACATGAACATGGGCGCCGGTCGCTTGACCGGGCACAGACGTACGAAAGGCGATGTAAGGAATTCTCATTAACTCAAGCTGGCGCCTCAACCAAAGGCCCTCCTCCGAATCAGGGAGAACGGCCACATCGACCCGGCCCCGGTGATCGTAACCCATAATGCGATGACTCTCGGTATCTCCCTTAGCGCTGATGGGCAACATCCGCCTGAATTGCTTAGCAAACCCGATCTCGATCGCCCGCAAGTGCAGCGCTGAAAACGCACCGTTGCCATCGTACTTGTAGTTCCCATAGCCGCGCGCCGCACCCGGATTCGTCAGGGTTTCCAGCTTCGACTGGAGTTCACGCTCAGCCTTGATCATCTCCTGCAACTCGTGCAAGAGCCGGGCATGGCTGACGGCTTGGCCGTAAATCAGGCGATGCCGGTCAAATTCCTCAAGGTAGGGGGTCAGGCTCGTCAGGGGGGCTACGCCTTCATCAACGCGCTTTTTTGCGAGCGCCACTTTCTCCTGTGCCCGCTTGACCTGCCGCTCGGCCGCAGCCATCATCTGCCGCGCCTTTTCCTCGGTCATCGATTGCAGACCGTCTTTCGAATACAGCGTGGACTGAATCAGGTCGCGATCCCTCGCCTCAAGCAAACCCGCCTGGGCATCTTCAAGCGCCTTCCGGGGCATCGCACCCGCTACCACCATCCGTTGCACCCGATCCAATTCCGATTTGGCTCGCGAAACGTCGAGCGAGCGCTCCTCTCCACGCGCGCAAAACGCGAGCGCGGACACACCGATCATTACAAAAATACAGCGAACTAGAATCACAGCCCTCTCTAATTGTAGTACGATACCGGCTAGGAGTTCTCTATCCCAACGGTCAAGAAGCCAATCGCCGCCCCCGCCCGGAAAAAAGCCGCCAAGCGCGCTCTCGGCCAAGAGCCACGCGCTGTGCGCAAGAAAAAACCTGCCGGCCCAGTCTTGCCGCTGTCTGAACCAGACAACGATACATGGCTCATCTGTGCAAAGGCTGCCGAGGAGAAAAAGGCAACCGCGGTCCGGGGACTCGATCTCCGCGCTGGTGAATCCACGTTCACCGATTTTCTGGTGATCTGTAGTGCAGGCAATCAGAAGCAGGCGCAAGCGATCGCCGATGAGATTGAAAGAGCGATGAAACTGCATGGCGATCCTCCGCTGGCGGTCGAAGGCTACTCCAACGCCGAGTGGATCCTCATGGATTTTGGCGACCTTGTGGTCAACGTTTTCACTGAAAACGCACGTTCCTATTACGATTTGGATCGCCTGTTTCGGGACGCCAAGATTCTAACGATTCCGCATGACAGTTTGGCAACGCCCGTCGCTGCGGCGGCTACGGGAGAATTTGGGTGAGGATGTTTTGGCTAGCAATCTCGCTCTCGCTGCAGGCGATGGCCTTTGACGCTGACCAGGACTTGCTTGATGGGGCGCGCAAAGGCGACTTGCCAAGCGTGAAAGCCGCGCTTGAAAACCAAGCCAGTATCGAGTCCAAAACCCGCTACGGGCAAACCCCTTTGTTCCTGGCCGCCATGAACGGGCACGCCGAGCTTGTGGAATTTCTTCTCGAGAAGGGCGCCAAAGTAGACGTGACGGACACGTTCTATAAAAGCAGCGCCATCGGATTCG
This sequence comes from Acidobacteriota bacterium, assembly GCA_043755595.1. Classification (GTDB taxonomy): domain Bacteria; phylum Acidobacteriota; class Terriglobia; order Bryobacterales; family Bryobacteraceae; genus VFZP01. Next base: position 10,333 of record JAYUSQ010000270.1, read on the forward strand.
CGGCCAGTAGGAAACAGTTCGCTGCGATTAAACTCATGCTGCCCCGCAGCACGGATTTCGACCGGAACCTCGACACCTTCGTCAGTCTCCGCAATCTGGAGTTGGTTGCAGCCGCGCTAGCCGCAGGAAAGCCGTCGCAAGCTGCGCTTGACCGCAATTTCGAACTCGCCTCCGGTCACGACGAAATCGCGGGGATTCTGCGTAAAGCCGGCGCGCAACCGCCGGCGCCCGGGGTTCAGGTCGACGTAAAAGTGCTTGAGTCGTACACAGGAGCGTACCGGGCTGAAGGGCTTCCGTTCGAGATCAAGGCTTCAGTCCGGGAAGGGAAGCTTTACCTGCAGGCAACGGGACAGCCGGAATTTTCGCCGAAAACGAAAAGCGCTACGGTGTTTGAATTTCCGGTCGCGCGGCTTGAGGTTGAGTTCAACGCTCCAGGCGCTTTTATCCTGCGGCAAGGCGGGCAGACGTTCAACTTCAAGAAGGTGGTAGCGACCCAATGAAGCTTTCGATGTACGCAGCTCGCGCGCTCTGCCTGCTAGTAACCGGCCTGAGCACCCAGGCGGCGGATTGGCCTCAATTTCGCGGCCCCTCGGGATCCGGTGTCGATGATACAGCGAACCCACCGTTGCGCTGGGAATCTTCCGGCATTCTTTGGAAAGCGCCCATCGAGGGGCTGGCCGTCTCTTCACCGATCATTTCCGGCGAACGCGTTTTCGTTACCACCGCAATTTCGAGCGACCCAACCGCATCGTTGCGCGTCGGCCTCTATGGCGATGTCGAGCCCGTGGCAGACGTCACTCCTCACGTTTGGAAACTGCTGGCCTTCGATAAGAAATCCGGCAAGCTAGTTTGGGAGCAGACGGCTGGGAAGGGTGTGCCCAAAACCAAGCGCCATCCTAAATCCTCACAAGCGTCGTGTACGCCCGCGACCGACGGCAAGGTCGTGATCGCATACTTCGGATCCGAAGGTCTCTTCGCGTATTCGGCGGCCGATGGAAAGCTGCTGTGGAAGAAGGATCTCGGCCTTCAGAACGCCGGTTGGTTCTTCGATCCGGACTTCGAATGGGGGGCCGCCAGCTCGCCCATCATCCATAAAGACACCGTGATCTTGCAATGCGACCGCCAGCGCGATTCGTTCGTCGCCGCCTACAGTCTCGCCGATGGCAAGGAACTATGGCGCACCGTCCGCGACGAGCTTCCCACTTGGGGGACGCCGGCCGTTTCGCCGGGCAAGGATGGCATGGAGTTAGTCACCAACGGCAGCAAAG
>JAYUSQ010000271.1:0-11588 GCA_043755595.1 Acidobacteriota bacterium
TATGTTTCGTGCTCTCCGTATCGGGTGCCGATCGCCCGGCTTGCGGCGGCGCAAGCGGCGATTGCCGATAAGAGCGAGGCGGGGCGGACGTCGTAGTTAGTTAGTCCGTAGTGTCAGGTGAAGCAGCCGAGCTCTCGGGCTCGGCTTCTTCGTTGAGATGGACAATCCTGCTGCACTTCGGCGTTGCCGCCAACTGGAGTTCGTAGGCAAATCGGTTGAAAGTCGCTGGATCAGCAAATATCCAAGGGAACTCAATCCGCCAAAGGCAATTCCCGAATAGACAGACAAGAACCTCGACTTGATTTCGCTCGCCCAGGAACACGGCCAATCCATGAATACCGCCGTTGTCCCGGCCCCGACGTGGCATCAAACTTTGAACCTTAATGCCGCAACCTGAGGGATCATTTCTGTGCAATGCCGACCGCACTAGGTCTAACCTGGAGTCGTAGATCTGTTTACCTACGTGGAGTGCGAGGTATTCATAGGCGATCTTCAGAAGAGCCGTTCCTGCTCCCGGCTCAAGTTGTTCGACGCCCTCTTTCATGCTTGTGGCCAGCGGACCGGGTTTGGGCCATACTTCCTCAGTCGGCAGCAACGGCGCAACGTGATTGTCTGGAGTCACTCGAACTGCGGGCGCCTCCGGTAGGGTATTCGGGTGTAAACGCTGACTCAGGTGTGCTACGAATCCCTGATCGTCGTTCGTAGTTACAATCAAACTTCCGTCAGGCTGGATTCTTCGCGGGACGTATTCGCCGCACTGTCTGATTACGTCGAGCCACGTCTCACCGAGGCGCGCACTGAACGGTAACGAGACTAGAATATCACAAGATTGGTATACCTCGTCAAAGGGCCTGTTGTTAGGAACGATGGTTGGCTGGCGGTCGCGGCGAAGCGCCGGGCCCGCGACGCGAAGGTCAATCGGAAAACACCGCTGTTAACAATGAATAACCTAACAGCCCGGTTCTTACAGCGGCCGCCGCGCTAGTCGCCGTAGTTTTCGCGTTCTCGAAATCCACACCTGGCAAATCCAGTTTCCGTAGCTTAACCATCAACTCCGCGCCCATCATTCTGCCCTGAATGTCGCGCACCATTTGACTCAGTGCTTCGTCGTGCGGTTCAGTTACATTGATGGCGAGTCCCGCTGCTTCCAGGTACCGCACATACTCCGATATTGGACGCGCGTCGGCGATGCAGGAAACCCACGCCAGCAGCCCGTCCAATTCCTTTGGCAACGGACCCGAGCGAGTTAGATCGCTAAGCCCCACGCGACCGCCCGCACGAAGGACACGCGCGAATTCGCCAGCTGCTGTAGTTTTATCCGGGAACGTGCAGAAGGCGCACTCGCAAATAACGGCGTCAAAAGTAGCATGGTCGAAGGGAAGGCGCTCGGCGTCCCCCCGTTGAAACGTGACGAGACTGCTCACCCCGGCCGCCTCTGCCGTGCCTGAGGCAGTAGTTACATTACTCTCGCCAAAGTCGACACCGGCCACCTCGCAGCCAAACTTCTGAGCGAGGAAGATCGCGCTCGCGCCGTTTCCCGATGCAACATCCAGCACCCGGACACCGGGCCCGAGCTTCAGTAAGACGCCCAGCCGCTCGGTGAGTTGTGAGCCGCCCGGGTGAAAGGAATCACCCAACAAAAGTCGCGCAAAGTCACTCTCATAAGCCGCCGCGCAACAGCTCTTGACGTCGACCGTTTCACTACTCATCGGCCGCCACTTGTACAAGAATGTCCTGCGCCTTCCCGTTGCCGTTGAAAGCGAAGGTAACGGGCTGGGGCGAATAAGGCACACCGTCGCGCCGGGCCCTACGCCGGGCCGGTTCCTGCGCTACTAACTGCTCACGAGCCTGCTCGCGATAACCCACTGTATTGTAGGCGCAGAATGGCACCTGCTTACCGCCGGGCAGCAGGAATTCCTTGCAGCATTTCATCAGATTCTTCTGGTTGAATGTCCAGGGATCCATGAAATCCTGAAGCATCACCATGAAGATGAATTTCGACATTTTCCTGCCATCCAGGCCGCTGCCATCCGGCAGCCCGCACGCCGTACATGACATGGAAAACTGGCTCGCCACTTTATCCGACCCCAGCACCGCCGACGACGACCACAACCCCTCAAGAGCCCGTTTTAGCTCCGCGCCCAGATCCGGCATCACGCGATTGGCGATGTAATCGAGATAGTCGTCCACATTCAACAGCCGAGTGATCGGAGTAACATTACGCTGATCGTCGATGTAGGCATAAGTAACCGAGTTACAGGTGGGAAAGCAGCAGGGTACCGGAACGAAGTCCGACACCTTGAACATTCCGCCGGTTTGTTCCTCCAGGCATTTCATGATGTCCGGATTGGTCAGCTTTTTCATCGGGTCGTGATTGCCGTGGCGGCCGGCATGAAACGCCGGTTGGAAGTTAACGCCGAGAACCGCCGGGTGATCCATCCCGAACTTCAGGATCGCGCCGATCTCGCGCTCGTTCACGCCGCGCTCGATCGCCGGCACCAGCACTACGGAGCAACCAATGGCCGCCAACCTGTCCAGCGCTTTCAGCTTCGATTCGAGAATATCCGGTTCCCCGCGAATCATGCGATAAGTCTCAGATTCAAACCCGTCGAACTGGAAGTAGACGCTCGGCTGCAATTCGGCGAGTTCGGCCAAGAACTTGTCGTCGCGCGCGATCCGCTTGCCGTTTGTGTTGAGCATCACGTTTGGAATGCCGCGCTGTTTGGCGGCGCGCATCATGGGAATAATCTCCGGATGGATGGATGGTTCTCCGCCTGAGAACTGCACCACCTGCGGATTGCCTTCAGCCGCAATGTAGTGATCGAGAATCTCCTCCACCTCTTCCAGTGTCAGGTTGAAGCCAGGCGCAGCGTCGGAGAAACACAGTGGGCAAGCCATATCGCAGGTGCTATTCACTTCAATGATGCCCAGGCACGCGTGCTGCTGGTGGTCCTCACAGAGGCCGCAATCATGAGGGCAGCCGTGCTCGTGATGAGAATTGAAGAGCAAGGGAATCGTGCCAGGCTTGTTGTACTTCGCCGAGCTGGCGTAGAGTTGCGCGTCTCCGTATACCAGAGCTTCGAACTGCCCATGCTCCGGGCACCGCTTGCGCATGAAGACTTTGTTGTCGCGAATCAGGATATGCGCGTCGACTACGCGCCGGCAGTCTGGGCAAATGCTGCGGGTCAGCTCGTAGAAAACGTAGTCGGCGTCTCTCTTGCGGTCGAGAGGCGTTGCTTCAATCGCTGGCATGCTGCCAGTATCGCGCATCGGCCTCAAGTGGATAGAGCGGTCTGCGGCGATTGGCGTAGTGGAACCGCCGGGGATCATCGCTGGTGACGCCGGGTGTATCGACAAGGACAATTTCTGCCGCGATCGGCTCGTAGGCCGCGCGCGGCGCAATCACGCCTTTGACGATCAGGATCCGCTTACGTTCGGGCCGGATACCGAGACTGATAACCTGCTCAAGGCTCATCGGGGCCATGCGCCGGCTGGTGAGCACGACAGAGTGGCCCGCTTTTGTTTCAATCACAACCGTGGGACCTTGGTCGTAGACGCCCCACCCGCCATGTCGAATCTGCCGCTCGATAAAGTGGCCGTCCGAGATAGTGCGGAGAAGTCCTTCGATCATCACCGGCGGACTACCAGCGTCGATCCGTACCGTCGTTCCCGGAGATTTCGTGAGGCAGACAGCCACCGCTTCTGGAGCGCAGAGGATCACCAAGGCATCGCGCCCACCTTGACGCAGCACTTCGGTGAATATGACTGTTGAATCGGCCGGACTCCCTGCGCCCACGTTGTCACCCACGTCCATCAGTACGACCGGGCCGCGTGCCGCAGCGATCGCGCCGGCGACGGCTTGTCCGGAGGACGGAAGATCGCCCGTAAGTTCCGCCCGGCGATCCCAGGCCCGCCGAGCCATGAATCGCACCGCGCGCCGGGCCAATGATTCATCACGATCGGCGACGGCAAGGAACGACGCCCCAACCTCAGCCACGTCGGCGTAATAGAATCCCATCGCCGCACTCGCGGACAAAATGCCCGGCCACGTCAGGACATGTTCCAAGTCGTCATAGAGCAGGCGGGCCGGTTCACTTCCGGTATGCTGCTTTGAGATTTGAATCAACATGGGCGGCGTCTCGAGCGCCTGCACGGGATGGATCTCGCCGCGCAAGGTGCGAAGCAAAAGTTTCGCCGCTTCCTGTCCGCGCTCGCGCTGATCGAGATGAGGATTCGTGCGATAGGCGACCGTTGCGGTGGCAAGTTCGATCATCCGAGGCGACACGTTCGCGTGCAGATCGAGCGTCGTGACGATCGGAATTCCTGGGCCGGCGGCCCGGCGAATTCGCCGAAGCAATTCCCCGTCTGCATCCTCATGCCCTTCGCTCACCGTCGCTCCATGCAACGCCAGCAGGAGTCCGTCAAGGGGTAGACTTCGCCGAACGTCCTCGATCAGTTCCGCCGAGATTCGCTCAAACGCCGCAGCGGAAACAGTACCGCTCGGAATCGCGAATGTAGCCAAGAGCGGTATGATCTCGACTCCCGCTTCCTGGGCCAGCACGTCCAGAAACCCGCCCAACTCATGATTGGCGCTGGTCCAGCGATCCAACACCGCCGATCCGCGGGTAAAACTGGCCGAAACAAAATCCTCGTATTCCGTGGGCACGCCGAGGAACGTATTCGATTCATGTAGGAAGCCCGCCACGCCAATGCGAATACTCATCGAGAGACAGTATAGTCGGCTGGCCGGACCGATCCAAGGTTTGTGTGACGCCGGGGCTCAACAGGTGATAGCCTTTTGATGCCGAATATGAATTGCTTCCGTCTTTTCTCCATGGCCCTTGCCGGGGTCGCGTCCGTCCTCGCTCAAACATCTGAGCGATGGGAACCAATCTTCAACGGCAAGAATCTCGATGGCTGGGTGGTAAAGCTTGCGCATCATGATCTAGGCGATAACTTTGCCGACACCTTCCGGGTCGAGAACGGCGTCATTCGCGTTTCCTACGACAAGTATCCAGAGTTCGGCACTCGCTTTGGCCATCTCTTCTACCGTAAGAGACTTTCGCATTTCAAGCTTCGTATCGAGTACCGATTCGTGGGTGAGCAGATCAAGGACGGCCCCAGCTACGCGAAGCTGAACAGTGGTGTGATGTTCCACTCGCAAGCGCCGGAGACGATTCTAAAAGAACAGAACTGGCCGATCTCAGTCGAGGCGCAATTCCTGGCTGGCGGCCGCACGACGATGAACGTCTGCACGCCCGGCACGGAGATTTTCCGCAACGGCGAGATGGTGAAGGCCCACTGTACCAATTCGACTTCGAAGGCTTACTCGAGCGACGAGTGGGTGACTATCGAACTTGAAGTGCTCGGCTCAGGGCAAGTGCGGCACCGCATCGACGATAAGGTCGTGCTCGAATACGAGAAGCCCATGATCGGAGGCGGTGTGGCGGCGGGCTTCGACCCAGCGATCAAGAAGGACGGCACGGTTCTGACCGGCGGCTATATCGGATTGCAGTCAGAGAGTCAGCCGGTGGAATTCCGCCGCGTCGAGTTATTGAATCTGTCGGGCTGCATGAATCCGAAGGCCAAGAACTACCAGTCATATTACGTAGATCGGGACGACTCGACATGTTTACCGCGATGAACCGAAGAGAACTGCTGAGATCTTCAGTAGCGTTAGCGGCGGCCCATGCGTGGGCTGCCGATTCACCGCGCTACCGCGTCGGAATCACGACCAATACACGAGGCGGCTGGGAAGACGACGTGTTCCTGTCGTTCCGCGAAGCGCGCGAGGCTGGGTTTCACAACGTCGAAACATTCATGCACTACTTCGTGAAGCTTGGACTGTATGACAAGCCGAAGGAGTTGCAGAAGAAAATCGATGCGATCGGCGTGAAGTTCGTGACGATTTCAAACGGTGCGCCCATGGAAACTCACTTCGAAGATCCCGCCAAGCACGCTCAGTTATACGAGGATCACATTCGCCTGGTAAGATTCATCAAGCGATTCGGCTGCACACATTTGAAAATCAACATGGGCCCAAGGCGGCCCACCGGCACGACAGACGAAGACCTGAAGCACATGGCCCATTCACTAAATGAATTGGGGAAACGGATCAGTGCCGAAGGATTGAAGTTCGCGGTCCACGCTCATATGTGGAGCCAGTTTGAGAATCGGCATGAGATCGATTTCGTGATGAAGAACACGGATCCGAAGCACGTCTGGTTCGTGCTGGACACGGGCCACATCACGATGGCCGGTATCGACCCGCTTGAGTTGGCGCGGACTTTGGGTCACCGGATCGTGGAGTTCCATATGAAGGACACTAAGCCGTCCGACCGTGGAGGCGCGAAGGTTCGGCTCGACCGCATCGACCAAATGAAGGATCCGATTTTCTTCCCGCTTGGCCACGGCGGTGTTGATTTCCCCGGTTTGAAAACGCACCTCGACGGGATTGGCTGGCAAGGTTGGTTGACCGTCGAACTCGATACTTCACCGTGGCGGTCGCCGAAGGACAGTGCCCGTATGAGCCGCGAGTATCTGACTAAGGCACTGAAGGTTTCCGGATGAGGAGAACGAAAGAGATGTATGCGATCGCTGCCGTAGCGCTCTTAGTGGCTCAAGTCTTGGCCGCCGAAGAAATCATGATCTGGCCGAATGGCGCGCCCGGTTCCGAGGGCAAGACAGGCGACGAGGTTGTCCGTTTGAATAACGGAGAGCGCGTCGTTTCAAACGTCCACAAGCCCAATATCACGCCATATCTGCCGGAGAAGGACAAGTCGACCGGCGCCGCTGTGCTGGTAATTCCTGGCGGCGGACACAGCGCGTTGTGGACGGATCACGAAGGCCACAACGTCGCGAAATGGCTGGCCACGCAAGGTGTTGCGGCCTTCGTGCTCAAGCATCGATTAGCCCGCGAAAAGGAGTCCACCTACAGGATTGAAGTGGAGTCATTGGCCGACACACAACAGGCATTGCGAGTCATCAAGGGACGCGCCGCTGAATGGAATCTCAAGACCGATCGGGTCGGTGTCATGGGCTTTTCAGCGGGCGGCGAGTTAGCGGCGCTAGCGGCTGCGCGTTACCAGGGCGCTGAAGCGGAGTTGTTGAAACCCGGCTTTCAGGCGCTCATCTATCCGGCGATCCCGAAGGAAATGAATCTGTCGAAGGACACGCCGCCTGCGTTCTTGGTCTGCGGCGAGAATGACCGGCAAAACATCAGTCAAGGCCTGCCGGAACTCTATCTGGCGATGAAGAAAGCGGGTGCCTCGGCCGAGTTGCACGTTTATGGTGGAGTAGGGCACGGCTTCGGGATGCGCCCGACCAGCAAGGGCGCAGTCGCTTCGTGGCCGCAACGCTTTCACGATTGGTTGGGTGCGCGCGGTTTTCTGAAGTAGCGGTAACTTCCGCCTGCGTTCCGTCGCCGCTCTATCTAGCGGTTAGGCGTCGTTGATCCCGCCGGTAATAGGGGATATGATGCTAATGACATCCGAAGATAGAGGAGTGAGAGCTTGAACAACCGAAAGCTGGCGTGCCTTCTGGCCGCCGGATCGATATTCGCCGCTTCCCCGGAGCCCGGCGTTGCCCCACTTGGAAGTTACACGGCTGGCGAGCGCCGCCACTGGGCGTTCCAGCGTCGTATGGACGTGCAGCCTCCGGTGTTCGCAGATGCGGCCGCCAAAGCTTTCATCCGCACTCCTATCGATGCGTTCATTCTCGAGAAGCTGCGAAAAGAGGGATTGACGCCCGCGCCCCAAGCCGACCGGGCCACACTGATTCGCCGGGTTACCTACGATCTGCATGGTCTGCCGCCCACTCCTGAAGAAGTCCAGGCTTTCGCCGCCGACGAGTCACAGCGCGCCTATGAAAATTTGATCGAGCGGTTACTCGATTCGCCTCGATACGGAGAGCAGTGGGCCCGTCACTGGTTGGACGTCGTGCGCTTTGCCGAATCGGATGGTTACGAGTACGACATGCATCGGCCCGATGCCTTCCGCTATCGCGACTATGTCATCGCCAGTCTTCAAAACGACAAGCCTTACAACGAATTCATCAAGGAGCAACTGGCGGGCGACGAGATGGCGCCTCAGTCGGACACCGTGCTCGTCGCCAGCGGATTCAATCGCCTCGGGCCGCTGCGAAAGAACGCGGGCAATCAGGAGGTTGCCAGTTCGCGGACTGAGGTGTTGACCGAGATGACTAACATCGTGGGTGCGTCGATCTTAGGCGTAACCGTTGGTTGCGCGCGCTGTCACGACCATAAGTTCGACCCCTTCCGGCAATCCGATTACTACCGGTTGCAGGGTTACTTCGCGCAAACGCAATCGAAAGACGTTATCATCGCTTCGCCAGAGGAGCAGGCCAAATACAAGGCTACGATGGAACCTATCGAGGGCGAGATGCATAAGCTGCGCTTCGCTATGCGCCGGGCGACCGAGGAAGAAAAAGGCAAAATTCAGATTCGCCTCGAAGAGCTGGATGAGAAGATGCCTGCGCCCATGACCGCCTATTACGCGGTGTCGAATGAGCCCAAAGATATGACACCAATTCATCTACTGGGGCGCGGCGACTATAGGAACAAGGGTGCGAAGGTGGGGATGAGGCCACTGGGGATCCTGTTGCCCGAAGGCGAACGGGAGATGCCGCTTGACACCGCCCGGCCGCGCACCAAGCTGGCCGATTGGGTGGTCGATCCGGCGAACCCGTTGACGGCGCGCGTGATGGTAAACCGCGTGTGGGGCTACCACTTCGGCAAGGGATTGGTGTCGACACCGAACGATTTCGGCCGGATGGGCGTCAAGCCCACGCACCCCGAACTGCTGGATTTTCTGGCCAACCAATACATCGCAGGCGGCTGGAAGATGAAGCCGTTGCATCGGATGATGCTGCTGTCGAGCGCCTATCGCCAGGCCAGCACTTCGCCTCAGGAGAAGCTTGCAGCCACCAAGGACGCCGGTAACAAGCTGTTGTGGAAGTGGAATCGCCGCCGCCTCGAAGCCGAAGAGTTGCGCGACTCAATGCTGTTCGTCTCGAGCCGATTGAATACCAAGGCGGGCGGGCCGAGCGTGATGATGAATATCGATCCCGAACTGATTAAGGATCTCAAGCGCCCGCAGTATTGGGTCGCTACGCGCGACAAAGCCGAGCATGACCGCCGCACGGTCTACATGATCTACAAGCGGAATCTGATTCTGCCGTTCATGCAGGTGTTCGATTCGCCCGATACATTGATGTCGTGCGCGCGGCGCGAACAGTCGACGCATTCGCCACAGGCGCTCGAGATGATGAACGGTGAGCTTTCTAATAATTTGGCGCGTGCGCTTGCCGGGCGGCTTCTTAGTGAGCGGAAGACGCCCGCCGAACGTATCGACTATGGTTTCCGATTGGCCGCCGGCCGCCTTCCTACTATCAAAGAGCGGTCGCTCGCGATGTCGTATCTGGACGACCCGGATCCGGCCGCACTTACCGAGTTCGCTCTGTCACTCCTCAACTCCAACGCTTTCCTCTACGTGAACTGATATGTCTGAACACATTCGCTACGCCCGGAACCGCCGTGAGTTTCTGACCGACTGCTTTTGCGGCGTCGGTTCTTTTGGCTTCGCCTCGCTGCTGGCTCAGGAGCAGGCGCACGCGGCGCGGTACAATCCCCTCGCGCCCAAGAATCCGCATTTTGCCCCGAAGGCGAAAGCGATGATTTTCCTGTTCCAGGCTGGCGGGCCGTCGCACTTGGAGACCTTCGATCCTAAGCCGCTACTGAATAAGTTGCATGGGCAGAAGCGCCCGGCTGAGTTCGGCGATGTGCAATACCAGAATGTCAACGTGAACTCGCGCATTCTGGGAACGAAGCGGACGTTTGCGCGGTATGGCAAATCGGGCCTTGAGATATCCGATCTGTTGCCGCATCAGGCGAAAATCGCCGACGATCTTTGCGTGCTGCGTTCGATGCATGGCGACATGGTGGTCCACTCCGCGGCGCAGTATCAATTGATGTCCGGGCGGGTGATCCCAGGGTTTCCGGCGATGGGAAGTTGGTTGGCTTACGGGTTGGGAACGGTCTCGGAATCGTTGCCCGCCTATGTCGTCATGCCGGACCCGAACGGCGCGCCGGAGGCAGGCCAACCTATGTACACCAACGGCTTCTTGCCGGCCGCGTTTCAGCCCGCGCTCTTTCGCGCCGGTAAGAGGCCGGTGTTGAATCTGGACCTTCCCAAAGGTGTCTCGCTCGACCGGCGGCGAAAGACAGTCGACTTCCTGCGGGCGCTGAACGACGCCAATCCGAATGCCGAGGATCCTGAGTTGGCCGCGCGCATCTCCGCGTATGATACAGCGTTCAAGATGCAGACTGAGGCACCTGAGATTTTCGACGTGTCAAATGAGTCGCAAGAGACGCTGGACTTATACGGAGTCGGCAAAGAGAAGACGGACGACTATGGCCGCCGTTGTTTGCTCGCGCGCCGATTGGTGGAGAAGGGCGTACGCTTCGTCTGTGTCGTCGCAGGCGGCGGCGGAGCCGAGACCGAGTGGGACGCGCATAGCGACATCGAGAAGAATCACACACGCATGGCCGCGCTGACCGATCAACCTACAGCGGCGTTGGTGCAGGACCTCAAGCGGCGCGGATTGCTGGATTCGACCATCGTCTTGTGGGGCGGGGAATTCGGCCGGTCGCCGGAATCCGAACGCGGCTCCGGGCGCGACCACCACAACACGGGCTTCTCCATGTGGGCCGCCGGTGGCGGATTCAAGGGCGGCATGGCTTACGGAGCGACGGACGATATTGGGTTGAAGTCGACGGTGAACCCCGTGCATTTCCGTGATCTCCATGCGACCCTGATGCATCAGATGGGGCTAAGTCAGCACCAGTTGACTTACTTGCACCAAGGGCGGCGAGAACGGCTGACTGAGGTTGAGGGGCGGATCGTTAAGGAGATCCTGGCGTAACCATGGCCGAATCCGGTCCTATAGAGTCTGCGCTTCAGATTCAAGTAGAGGAATTGCCCGAAGGGGTATTCCTAGCGACATCCGACGAACTGCCCGGACTGGTTGCGCAGGGCCGCACCGTCGCCGAGACCTTGGAGATAGCGCGCGATGTCGCGCGAAAATTAATTGACGCGCGCCGCGAGCGGAACGAGTTCCGAACTTGTCGGTCGTAAGTTAGCCGATGACGCCTTTCCGGTCCCGGGTTGAAATGCTCGCGACACGACGCGAGTTGTTCTAATTCTGAGCCGAATGTGTTGGGGTGCTCGAAGACCTGCATACCAGAATTTGCCGCAGCTTTCCGTGGTGTTCTCAGAACCTGTAGCCTCCCGTCCCCGACCGCGAGACCCGATAGTGAACGACTTCCTCTAATCAAGTTCGTTACAATGATCGCTATAGGCAAATTGTCCAAGGAGCGCTAAGCCTCGATGGACCAACGCTGCAGGAATGAGGACCGCCCGTGAAAGTTGAAGAAGGCAAGTATTCGATCGCTGAACTTAACGAATGGTATAACTCAGATCCGGCGTGAAGATGGTCACTTTCGGCTGACGCCGAGGGGAGTGAGGTCGTGGATCTTGGCGAGGATGCCGGTAGCGAGACGCTGAAGATCG
>JAYUSQ010000272.1:0-77609 GCA_043755595.1 Acidobacteriota bacterium
GTCTTATGAAGACATAAAGAATAAGTGGCTGTTCGTTGCCTATTCGTCGAAGAGGGAGGGCCGCCCTAAAATGGGCTTTCGCGACGTAGCCGCCGAGCGTCACCATTTCGCGGGAAGTAAGGGCATAGGGCGGTTCTCGTCGGACCGGCTCGGTGGTGAGATCGTTCTGCAGACGCGCCCCAAACAGGGCAACGACACTTCTGTTCATAGCGTGACGGTCGATTGGCAGCGCTTCGAGAAGAGCGACCAGGAGCATTTTGAGAGCGTTCCTGTCGCCTATACGCGACTAGTTGCGTTTCAAGTTCCTGACGACATTCAGAGCTTTGGGTCCCGCCTCAAGCACGGAACCGTGATTGAGGTTAGGAAGCTCCGGCAGAAATGGGCGCGCTCGCGGCTGTTGGCGCTCAAGTCCTCACTGGCTAAACTGATTAACCCTTTCGACGACAAATCTGACCAGTTCAGCGTTGTGATAACAGCACCGGCAGAGAAGGCCGAGGACGATCAGACCACTGCTAAAGCTAAAAGGGCTGGCGGGAAACCGCTTGCCAAAGATATGGTCAATGGGAAGGTCGAAAATTTTATCTTCTCTGCCTTGCGTGAAAAGACGACTTTTATTTCTGTTTCAATTGCGGACGAGCGCATCGACACGACGTTGACGGATCGTGGAGAGGTCATATACAGAATTCGCGAGCCGAACCCATACAGAGATCTTGAACAAGCGAAATTTAAGTGTGAGATCTATTACCTGAACCAGGCAGCCAAGGCCACCTTCACGCGGCGAGTCGGGCTCCCGTCGGTGCAGTTCGGATCGGTCTTCCTGTTCAGGAACAATTTTCGCGTCTATCCTATAGGCGATGATGGAAACGATTGGTTCGGTTTTGACCGCCGCAAGCAGCAAGGATATGCCAGATTTTTAGGTACGCGCGAAATCATCGGTCGAGTTGATGTGTTTGGCCTGGACAAGGACTTCAAAGAAGCGTCGAGCCGGAACCAAGGATTGATTGAGACACCTGCAGTGCAGGAGCTGCGGCGGGCCGTTATGGACCATTGCCTAAAACGGCTCGAAAAATACGTGGTTCCAGTGTCTTGGGTAGATAGAGAAGATGCGAACACCGAAGATCTCTCCAGACTGCTGACCGATCCGGGACGGGCTCGGGTTTCCGCCGCCGTCGCCAACCTCGTTGACAACGAGGAGGTCGAACTTCTGGACTACAGCAAGAGCCTCGTCAGGCTAATAAATGAGCGTTCTGGGGATTTCGAAACTTCTCTGGTGAGCCTTAGATCAATCGCCGAAAAAACTGGCGACAAAGAGCTTCTTTCGCGAATCGATATAGCAGAGAGGCGATTTGACGTCTTGCGAAAGTCCGAGGCGGAAGCGAGACTTGTCGCGGATCGCGAGCGCCAAGTTGCGGAAGCAGCTACCAGACGAGCGGAGACTGCGGAGACGGCCGCTGAGCAAGCGAGGACTGATGCTGACACCGAGCGGAGGCGATCACATTTTCTTGAAACCGTCGTAAACCTTGACACAGCGACGATTCTCAACCTTCACCATCAAGTCACAATTTACGCTGTCGATATCGCCCAGCAAATCGAGAACTTGTTGTCCGACACTGCAGGTAAGAAAGCGGTTCCAAGGGAGACGATGCTCAAGGCCATTGAACAGATGGCTTTCCTGAACCGCAAGGTCCTGGCCGTGACCAGATTTGCGGCCCAGGCTAACTTCAAGCTGGAGTCAGGGAAAATCGAGACAGATCTACCAGAATTTTTTGCCGACTACATTGAGCAGATCGCGCGAACTTCTGGCAGTGCTCGATTGCGAGTTCAAGTCAAGAACGCGCATCCGGGGCTGACGATGCGCTTCAATCCGATCGACGCTTCGATAGTTGTTGAGAATCTAATTAGCAACGCCAAGCGGGCAAAGGCTACGTTGATTGAATTTGCTCTCTCTCCGCTAGACAAGAGCGGGCTCCTCATCCGGGTGAGGGATAACGGCCGCGGCATGACGGACGGTACGAACAGAAGCCGCATATTCGAAATGGGCTATACAACCACTCAGGGCTCTGGCCTCGGCCTGTATCATGTTCGACAGGTGCTCGGTGGAATGGGAGGCAGCATCGAGCTTGAAAACACGACCGCCAAGGGGACCTCGTTCCTAATCAAAATAGTTGCGGGGAGGAGATCCAAGTGAGACTCGACTTCAATGTGTTGTGGGTGGAGGACCAGCCCGGCTCCGTGGCATCTCAAATCGAGCGGATCAAAAAGCGAATGGAGGAGGAAGGGTTCCACTTCAATCCGACTATGTGCACTTCGATCGATGCCGTTCGCGAACGGATCGGGGATGACGTCTTCACAGATGAGATAGATCTAATCCTCGTGGACTGGGATCTCGGCGAGGAAGTGGAGGGGCAAGACGTAATCGCCACCATACGCGAAGCAGTGCCTTACAAAGATGTGGTCTTCTACTCTGCTCAAAATCCAGCGAACAAGCTGAGGGAGTTGGCTTCCCGCAGAGGCGTCGAGGGTGTCTACTGCGCAATTCGCATTGAACTGGTTGAGGAGGTCCTGGGGGTTTTTGAATCCCTCGTGAAGAAAGTTCTCGATCTAGACCATACTCGCGGAATCGTAATGGGCGCCACAAGCGACATCGACTACATGGTCAACGAATGCCTCCTCTCCGTTCATGGAGTCCTCGACGGACCGCGCCAAAAGGACATGCTCGCCGAAGCCGTAGCGTTGATTGATGCCCGTTTCGATACCCTTACGAAGCGGGCCGCCGCGCTGAAGGATGCGACGACAATAGATGCGCTTTTCGGAGCTCACTTGATTTTTACGGCGAGCGACCGCCTTCGGATTCTCAGCCGTTACCTCAAGAGCGAATCCTTCAACACCCATGCGAGTTACAGACCAACGCTGACTAAGTACATGGAACAAGTTGTACCCGAAAGGAACTCGTTGGGCCACATCGTCATGGTACCGAAAGGCAAGCCGCAAGCCGTCGTAGATGCCCAGGGTAAGCAAATTAGCCTCGAGGAAACCCGGAAGCTCCGCCGGTTAATCTTGGAGTTACGCGGCGACTTCAGGAGACTGCTGCTTTCCCTCCAGGAACGCGGGGGCACCACGGTATCCGATTCCGGGGCGGGTGCTGGTGGCAGCAAGGAGATCGATTAGCATCTCACCGATCGCTCTCGCTACAAGTGGGGGAACGGCGTTGGCCACCTGGGTGAAGCGAGGGACTTCCCTGCGTCGCAAGTGGCCGCCGGTTGTGTATTTACCCTTGAACGAATACCAATCTGGAAAACCCTGCAATCTTGCGTTTTCGCGAACGGTCAGAGTTCGCGGTTCGTGGTAATGCAGGAGATCGTCGGGCATGCTCGTTATCGTCGGGGACGGTCGGTCTGGGTCTAGGACACGCAAGGCCATCTTCCGCAGCCCGAACCGTGCCCGAACTTCGGCGCTAATGGTTCTGTTGAGCCGTCCCTCGGCATGGCTGACATCGATGATCTCCTGAAAGCGGCTTGAGATCTCTTCGGAATGCCTCGCGAGACGAAGGTCGGTCGGCGTCACGCTTCCGGCATTCATTAACTTTTGGTACTGCGTCAGTGGGCCGGAGTATCGAATCTCCTCGAAACCAGTGGTCTCGCGGGAGGGCTGTTTTCCACACCGCGAGAGTTCAAGATCGGAAATTGCCGCCCGCGAAGATACAGGGGCGCTTAACCGCATTGATCGAAGATAGGAAGGCAGCCTTTCCATTAGGTGCTCAAAAGGATCGCCGACGCCCATACCTTTCCTAAGCGCAACCATGAAGTAACGAGTGCGCAATTGAGGTACACCGAATTGCGAGAGATCAAGGAGCTTCTGGAACACGTCGTATTTCGGCGAGAGTTTCTGCCGGAGCTTGTGGGCGTAGTTCTTGACGCTATCCTCGGCGTCAAAATCCATTGTAAATCCACGAACGTTTTCGATCAAGACCACCTTTGGTTGAAGGATTTCAACTATGCGCAAATATGAGGCAAAAAGCTGGTTTCGAGGATCGTCATGCCTGCGTCGGCCTGCGCTTGAAAAGCCTTGGCATGGCGGGCCGCCAACCAGAAGATCGATCGATCCCTCAAGCGATTCCAAACCAGCCCTATGCTCACCTATCAATTTGCCGATGGCAATCGGCTCTTTCGGCAACCATCGGGGCCATCTGAACTGAAACCGCGAATCCTTCGAGAGCAGGTTCGCCTTTAGTGTCGCGAACGCAAAGTCATCCTGTTCGATTGCAAATCGTCCGTCAAGTCCAGCCTGTAGAAGGCCAAGCGACAGCCCTCCGCAACCTGCGAAGACATCGGCGAACGAGATCCGCTTATTGCCAGTGTTCTTCATGTTGGAGCGAAGCCAAACCTTGGGTCAACCGATTAGGATACCACCGGAAAGTGGGGGTTCGCTGGCGGTCCGCCGACCGAATACCAACGCTTCGCATCTACCTAGAAAAGCTCAGCGCCCTGGACGCCTAAAAGAAATCACGGCCGTCGCGCCAAAAGCGCCTGTCGCCGACTACATCCTCGTCTACCGCAATCACAAACTTGCCGTCGTCGAAGCCAAAGCTTGGGACGAACAATCCAGCGAAGGTCTCGCGCAAGCCAAGAACTACGCGGGCAAACTCGCCGTCCGCTACGCCTACTCGACCAACGGCCAGACGATCTACGGAGTCGACTTGACCGCCGGCGGCGAAGGTGAAGTGCCGCACGATCCCACCCCCGAAGAACTATGGAACGGCACCTTCGCCGAAGCCGACGCTTGGCGTGACCGTTTCGCCGCCGTCCCGTTCGAAGACAAAGGCGGCTACTTCAACGCGCGCTACTACCAGGACGTCGCCATCAACCGCGTCACGCAGGCCATCGCCGCCGGCCGTGACCGTCTTCTGCTCACGCTCGCACCGGCACCGGCAAAAATTTTATCGCTTTTCAGATCGCCTGGAAGCTGTTTCACAGCCGCTGGAACCTGAGCCGCGAACCGTCGCGCCGCCCCCGCATCCTGTTCCTGGCTGACCGTAACATCCTCGCCAATCAGGCCTTCATCGCTTTCTCCGCCTTCCCCGAAGATGCGCTCGTCCGCATTGAGCCGGATGACAACCGCAAGAAAGGAAAGGTGCCGAAAAACGGCAGCCTGTTCTTCACGATCTTTCAAACCTTCATGAGCGGCCCGCCCAAGGACGGCCAGCCTTCGCCCTACTTCGGCGACTATCCGCCGGACTTCTTTGACCTCATCATCATCGACGAATGCCATCGCGGCGGCGCGAATGACGAGAGTAACTGGCGCGGCATCCTTGATTACTTTAAGCCCGCCGTGCAACTCGGCCTGACGGCTACGCCCAAGCGCCGCGACAACGCCGACACCTACGCTTACTTTGGCGACCCGGTCTATATCTACTCGTTGAAGGAAGGCATTAACGACGGCTTCCTCACGCCCTTCAAGGTGAAGCAGATTGCCACCACGCTCGACGAGTATGTTTATACGCCCGACGATAAACTGATCGAAGGCGAGATCGAGTCCGGCAAGCGCTACACCGAATCGGACTTCAATCGCATCATTGAAATCAAGGAACGCGAAACGCACCGCCTGAAGCTTCTGATGGAGCAGATCGATCAGTCTGAGAAAACGCTGGTCTTCTGCGCCACTCAGGATCACGCGCTGGCCGTGCGGGACCTGATTAATCAGATGAAGTCCAGCCCCGATCCCAACTACTGCCAGCGCGTCACCGCCAACGATGGCGCGTTGGGTGAGCAGCACCTGCGCGATTTTCAGGATAACGAGAAGAGCATTCCCACCATCCTCACCACGTCGCAAAAGCTCTCAACCGGTGTCGATGCCCGCAACATCCGGAATATCGTCTTGCTGCGCTCGATCAATTCGATGATTGAGTTCAAGCAAATCATCGGGCGCGGCACGCGGCTCTATGAAGGCAAGGATTATTTCACGATCTACGACTTCGTGAAGGCGCATCACCACTTCAGCGATCCCGAATGGGATGGTGAGCCGATGGAGCCGGAGGCGAAGCCGGATCCTAAGCCGCAGCCGCGCGAGAAGCGTCCGCCATCGACGGATCCGTTGCCGCCGCGTCCCCCCAGAATCAAAATCATACTCGCCGATGGCAAGGCGCGCACCATCCAGCACATGATGGCCACTAGCTTTTGGCATCCTGACGGCACGCCCATGTCGTCGCAGCAGTTCATGGAGTTGTTGTTTGGCAGGCTGCCTGAGTTCTTCAAGGATGAGGATGAACTGCGCGCGCTGTGGAGTAACCCCGATACGCGAGCGAAACTGTTGCACGGGTTGGCCGAACAAGGCTTCGGCCATGACCAGATGGCCGAGATGCAGCGAATCATCGCCGCGGAGAAAAGCGATCTCTTCGACGTGCTTGCCCACATCGCGTACGCCTTGCCCGCGCTCACGCGGGAAGAACGGGCCGGTCAGGCGAAGGCTTTCATCGGCGGCGCGGGCGGCTTCAACGCCAAGCAGCGGGCGTTTCTCGATTTCGTCCTCTCCCAATATGTCAAGGTAGGCGTGGGAGAATTGGACCGCGAAAAACTCTCGCCGCTGCTCAAGCTCAAGTACAACAACGCCATCGCCGACGCGGTGGCCGACCTGGGCCGCCCGGAAGAAATCGGCCAGGTCTTCGCGGGGTTCCAGAAGTACCTCTACCAGAAGGCCCGCGCCGCTTTGGCGGCGAACGCTTGATTTTATGGGTTGAGGAGCCGCATCATGGCCAACGCAACTTGGAGCCCGCAATCACCGCGTCGAGGTTATAGAATTCCAGCGAACGCGAAATCTTTGCTTGCGGCGGCCTTCGTCCTGAATCGGCAAAATTTCTTTGACAGTTCCCAAACGGCTCCACTCATTCGTTCCAAAGATATTTCTAAGACGATTAATCGATCGCCCGCTGGCTGGAGCCAGACTTCTCGATCTACCCCGAAGTATCCTCGCCCGCAAGAACCTCAAATCGCGGGCCACGTAACCGGAGCGACTTTCCATCCTTCACCAAATCCCCCGTGCAGGAAACCGGCATCGTCTCTTTATGCGCTCGGATCGCTTCGGAGTATTCAGGATCGGTCAGCTCCAATACCACTTTCCGGGGCCGTTCGTCGATCACCGTACTCACCGTGACAGCGCCCGTACTCGCTCCCGGCGGACGGTCCAGCTTGACCACCAGGCCCAAGAGCGTGAATTCATCTCGCGGTGCCGTCTCCTTGAAAAGCCGCGACGCTTCCTTCAACAACGGAAGATAGTCGGATCCCAGTTTGATACTCGAAACGGAAGGCCCGCTGACGGGCGGCTACGCGACCATGACACCGATACCTCGAACCCATGCTCGGGACTTGCTTGGCCCAGTCCCGCCAGCGCGTCGCATAAGTTCGCACTCACTCCATCGGCCACTGCCCGGCGGAACGGCTCTAAATTCGCACTCTCGGCCGCCTCGCGCGCCGCTTGCAACACCGCCCGCAGGGAATTCGTCAACGTCTCCGTCACGCGCCGCTCAAACGGCGATTCCGCTTGCTGCTCGTCCTTGAGCATGGGTGTCACCGGAGACAGCAGCGTGAGTACATAGCTCCCCCGTTCGGTCTGTCCCATCCGGACCGAATTCATGAATTCCAGCGCCTGTGGAGGTCGCCGGCGTGCCCAATACGGGCGTGGCGATACGGTAGCGCAAGCGGCCGCCTCTAACAAATCGCGGGCATGTTCGACCAACCCTACTCCCACTTCCAACGGAATGGATCCGTCGGCCGCCTCCGGCGTGAGCGCCCGGATTCGAACTAGATCCGCCGACGTGGAGAATATGTCTCGGACGATCTCCTCTTGCGACCGTTCCTCGGTACGCTCGAGCGTCGCTAACAGTTCTGCCACGCGTAAAGGAAAGTCGGCGGCATCCCGGCGCAAGGGCACTAGCACGTCTTCGTCGGCGGCCTCCCCCGCGCCCTTGATCCACAAGGATGCTCGATCGCCAATCTCCGTACTCCGCGACCACCCAGCGGCTCGCAAATATGCCAGCAAATCCAAAGGCCGGAAAGCCTGCAGGGCATCGCGATCGCGAATTGTCGTTCTCATAACGCCGCCCCCTGGTTCACCTTCTCCATTAACTCGCTTAACGATTGTACGGTAAAAACCTGTGCCGTCGGAATATGGATCGTCACAGACGTATCGTTGGCGCTGTCGCCGAATCCGGCCAGAGACATCCAATAAGCGCAGCGGCGCAAGACCAATTCCCCGTGACGGCTTTCAATCCATTCATCCGGTTTGGCCGGTATCACGACAACGACCAGTATCCTCGGCGCAATCAGGTCCGCGATCCTCAAATCGTCGTAGTTTTTCTTCTTCAACGCAAAAGCCAGTTTGCAGTCTGCCACGTCGCGCCCATCCCAGTGCATTTCAATTGCACGTCTAACTTGGGACGGCGTGAAAGGAGGTTGGAGATCAGTCGATACTGTCGTGGTCCACGGCGGGCTTCGCGACCGTACAGCCCGCGCCCGATGTCACGGCGTAGACGAAGGCGTTGGAGAACTGCTCCTTCTGCGTGTTGAGATCCATTGATGCTTCCCGATCCCTTTCAGCGTAGCCAATTTTCGGTGGAGTCATTTACACGTAGCGAAAATATTTTTAACCGGTTCCTTTCAGCAGGATGCCGCAAATTGCGAAGCCGCCCTGTTCGCCCGCCCTGCCAAAATCGGCATCGTATGGAAGACCGACGTTCACTCACCTCCGCCGCCAATGGCGCTCAATCCACCGGCCCCACTTCGCCTGAAGGCAAGGCCCGTTCGGCTCGCAACGCCGAAAAGCACGGTATCTACTCCAGCGCTGTCGTGCTCCACCATGAATCCGCGGAACAGTTCGCGCTGCTTCAGGAGAGTTACTATCAGCGCTTCCTTCCCGCCGCCCAACCTGAGGCTGACCTTGTCGACCAACTAATCGCCGCCACCTGGCGCCTCCGTCGCATCACCGCCGTTGAATCCGCAGCCATCGATCATGCTGTCGATGCCCAACGCGCGGACCTCGACGCCACTTACAAAACCGTCGCCCCGGAAACCCGCACTCACTTCGCCTTCGAAAAACTCCATCTCGCTTCCGGAACCATTTCCACCTATCAACGCTTCCAGGCTGCCCAGATTCGCCAGTATGATCGCGCTCTCAAAAACCTCCGCACCCTGCAAAGCGAGAGGAAAAAGGAGACCGCGGAGATGGAAAAGAACAGGAACGAACTGGTGTAAGTGGGATAAGTCCTCTGGGCTGCGAGGGCGGGCTCGGGAAGCTTACTAACTCATGTTATCTACCTTCGATCGCGACATTCTTACGCTACCTGAGCCCAGGCACCAACTAAAAGACGGTGTAACTCGCTTCTATGAATGTCGGCCATCAATCTTGGGGCTATCTGTCGACACCCCGCTCGACATCCCAATTTCACCCGTGGACTTCGCCCTCCAAACCCTGGACTTCCCCGCCGACCCAACTCAGCGGGAGCTACTCGCCACCTCCTCCCGGCGCGTCATCGTTTGTTGCACCCGTCAATGGGGTAAGTCCACCACCGGCGCCATCAAGGCCCTTCATCACGCCTTGAGCAACCCTGGCTCACTTACTCTAATCGCCTCCAAGACGGGCCGCCAAGCCGGCGAGTTACTCGAAAAAGTCATTGACTTCGCCAAAACGCTCGCGATCCCGATCCGCCGCGCCCCGCGCCACCGGGACTCGCTCCTCCTCCCTAATCGGTCCCGTATCATTGCCCTACCCGGCAAGCCCGACTCACTTCGTGGCTTCTCCGCCGTCTCGCTGCTGATCGTCGACGAAGCGGCTTATGTGGAAAACGGCCTGTATCACTCGCTCCGGCCCATGCTCGCCACCACGAATGGATCGATCTGGCTTCTCTCCACTCCACGCGGTCGCGTCGGTTTTTTCTACGATGAATGGTCGTCCGCGAATGACCTCTGGGCTAAGTTCACCGTCACGGCGGATCATTGCCCTCGCATTAGTGACGAGTTTCTGGAGGAGGAGCGCAAGTCAAATGGGCCAGCCCTCTACAATCGAGAATATTTCTGTAGCTTCGGCCACACCGGCGAATCGTACTTCAACCTCGACGATCTCGATGCCGCCGCCGGGCTGGAACGCCATGACGCGGCCCGGCAATTCGCCGTGGGCCGGCCCACCATGCGTTTCTTCGCGGGCTTTGACCTCGGACAGAAATCCACTCCGTCCGCGCTGGTTGTGATTGAGGTCGTCAGGGGCAAGACGGATCGCTACGACCCGGTTACCTTCGAACGTATCGCCGAGACCCACCTCATCTTCCGCAAAATTGAGCGATTCCCTCTAGGGATGCCCTATGACAGTCAGGCTCAAGTCCTCAATCGGATGCTTCGCGACCTTGGTGACCCGCGCGACATTTCGCTCTTCGTCGACGCGACCGGTTGCGGCCAGCCATTCCTCGACATCCTCTACCGTCAGAAAATGGGGGTTCTCATCAAACCCGTGGCGATCACTTCAGGCGGCACGGGCTCGTTTTCGAGCGGGACCGAGCGCGTGCCTAAAAGAGCGCTGATGGCCAATGCCAATCACATCCTCGGCAGCCGATGCCTTACGGGCCAACCGGGGATGGCCGGCCTCAAGGACCTTCGCGATGAGATGGACGCCTTCCGCGTGCGCACATCCCGCGCCGGGCACGATAGCTTTCGCTCAAGTGAAACGGACGACCTCGTCATGGCCTTCGCCCTTGCGGTCTGGAAGCTCGGTTGGTACCTCCCGAAGCCAGGAGTCGACGAATGAACTCGGGTACCCTTGACATTCTGCATATGTAGTGATTCTATGTGTGTAGACGGCCAAGGTATGGAAGCCAAGAAATCCGATCTCCTGCAGGGCACGCTGGACCTGCTGATTCTCAAGACGCTGAAGCCCGGAGCCCTGCACGGTTATGGCATCGCGCAGCGCATTCTCATCACCTCTCGCGAAACACTCGATGTACAACAGGGGTCGCTCTATCCTGCACTGCACCGGCTGGAGCGTAAGGGGCTGGTGGAATCCGAATGGAGGGAGGGTGAGAGCGGGCGCATGGCGAAGTTCTACTCGCTGACCCGCGCGGGACGCAAGCAGTTGGCCGGCGAGCTCGACCAGTGGGAGCGATACGCGCGCTCGATCGGCTGGGTGTTGGAGGGATAGTTATGCAATGGCCCTGGACGAAAGCTGAGACCGAGCTTGAGCGTGAAATGCGGTATCGCTTCGAGACGCTCGCGGATGGTTTTGAGCGCGAGGGGATGTCCCGCGCAGATGCACTACAGCGGGCGCGCCGTGAGTTTGGCGGCGTGGAGCGATACAAGGAGCAGTGCCGCGATGAACGGCGCTGGCGTCCGCTCTCGCGCCTGGGTCAGGACTTGACGTTCGGTGTTCGCATGTTGCGCAAGACTCCAGCGGTAACGGCGGCTGCCGTGTTATCCCTTGCGCTCGGCATCGGCGCAACCACGGCAATTTTATCACTGGTGGACGCGGTGATCTGGAGATCGGTTGGAGTTCCAAATCCTGAGCGGCTGACTGAGATTTTGTGGCAGTCCAAGGCCCGTCCTGACGGCGTGTATCGCGGCGCATCGGGCAGCATGTATCCCGAGGGGGCGTTGCGCGTGGCGGATTTCTTCAGCTACGCGGCGTTCGAGACGATGCGGCGGCAATCGGCGGGCAGAGCCGACATCGCGGCTCACTGGGGCCGCGACGAAGTAAGCGCGAGTTATGCCGGGTTGACTGCGGTGGCCGAACTTCGGCCGGTCTCCGGCAACTTCTTCTCCATGCTCGGCGTCCAGCCTTTCGCCGGCAGACTGTTGGGACCAAACGACGACGATGCCGCCGCGCCGCTGGCGGTGGTGGTCACGCACCGGTTCTGGCAGTCGAGCCTGAGAGGCGATGAGCAAGTGGCCGGACATATTTTGCGAGTGAATAACCGGTCATACATCATCGCCGGGGTGCTGCCGCCGAATTTCGACGGCATCGTTACGGGCGAGACCACCGACTTGTATACAACGATTCAACACGCGCCTCAGATGCTGGAACCGGAGAGCTGGTACCGAAAAGCTTCCGCCGATCCGATGAGTTGGTCCTATCGGCTATTGGCGCGGCGCGCGCCGGGCGTGACCAGCGCGACGCTCGAGGCTATGCTCGATCCGCAGTTCCGCTCGACTTGGGGCGGACAGCCGAAAGATCCCTCGGCGGCTCCGGCGATTCGACTGCAAGACGCCAGCGGTGGGCTCGGCAGTCTGCGGCGTCAACTTGGCAATCCGCTGACGCTGCTGTTTGCGCTGGTGGGGTTGGTGTTGCTGATCGCTTGCGCGAACATCGCCAATCTCCTGTTGGCTCGCGCCGATTCGCGCCGCAAGGAGGTAGCTATGCGGGTGTCGCTTGGCTGCAGCCGCGCCCGGCTGATGCGCCAGTTCTTCACCGAGAGCGTTCTGCTGGCGGGTCTGGGCGGCCTTCTGAGTCTGGGTGTCGCTTACGCCACGGCCAACTTCGCCGTGACGCTGATGCCAGGGAGACTGCGCCTCGACTTTGCCATCGATGGCCGTCTGATCCTGGCGACGCTGGCAGTCACCACCTTCACGGCGTTGCTCTTCGGCCTCTATCCCGCGTGGCGCGCCGCGCGCGTCGATGCTTCGCCTGCGCTCAAGGAAGGCGCGGGAAGCGTGGGCGGCGGCGGCAGGCATTCGTGGATCGCGCCGGGCAGGATCCTGGTGCTCGCTCAAGTGGCGCTTGGTGTCTTGCTAGTGGCTGCGGCTGCTGCTTTCACCGGACACCTGCGCAAGATCTTGATCGGCGAAACGGGATTCGAGCGCACTCGTCTGCTCATGTTCGATGTACGCCCGGGGCAGTCCGGTTATCGGGGACCGCGGCTCCGGCAGTTCTACCTCGACCTTGAGCGTCGGCTGCGCGATGTGCCGGGCGTCTCCGGCGCGGGGTTAGCCCGCATCCGCCCTATGAGAGGTGGCGGAATGTCGGATGAAATAAGGCTGCCGGGGCGCTCCAAGCCGATCGATTCAGCCGTGAACTTCATCACGGCGGACTACTTGCAGGCGCTCGGCGTGCGAGTTGTCGCGGGACGTGGCCTCACCGCACAGGATATTCGCTCGGGAGCCGCCGTTGCAATGGTCAGTGAAGACGTGGTGAAGGAGATCGGCGCCGCGTCACCCCTGGGTCTTAGGTTCACGATGGAGGCGGGCAAGCCAATGGAGATTGTCGGCGTCGTTGCCCGGGCGCGCTATTCGCGTCTCACCGAACAGCCCAACGTGATCTACTTGCCCGAGACCCTGAGCGAGGACAGTGTGACGGTGCTTTTGCGTACAACCATTCCTCCGATTCAGGTGCTCGGCAGCGTCCGGCGCGCCGTCAGGGAAATGGACAGCAACCTGCCGATCATAAACGCCATGACGATGGAAGACCAGATCGCAGAGACGTTGCGCCGCGAGCGCTTGTTCGCTTGGCTCTGCGGGGCTTTTGGAGTACTGGCGCTGGTGTTGTGCATGATCGGGCTCTACGGCCTGATGTCCTATGCTGCGTCGCGACGGCGCCAGGAAATTGGTATTCGTATGGCGCTCGGCGCTTCCCCGCGTGACGTGCTTCGTCGCATCGTGGGAGAAGGGATGGCGGTGGCGCTGGCTGGCTTGCTGCTGGGCGCCCCGGTGGCATGGTGGGCCGCGCGGAAATATGTGGACTACAAGGGGCTCGGCATGACTCCGCTTGATCCGGCGATTCTCGGCTGGGCGACGGCCGCTCTAGCCGGGTCGGCACTGCTGGCGGTGTTGGGTCCAGCTTGGCGGGCCGCGTCGGCCGACCCTGTGAAGGCGCTTCGTGAGGGCTAGAGTAGAGACTGAGCTATGCGTATCCAATCGGTTCAGTTCGACGACTCGCGGCGGCTTGAGTGGCTCGAGACAAATGGGCTCGGAGGTTTTGCGTGCTCAACGATCGTTGGTATGAACACCCGGCGGTACCACGGGTTGCTCACGGCGGCTACTCAACCTCCGGCCGGGCGGATGCTCCTGCTGTCAAAACTCGAAGAAACTCTCGTGGTGAACGGCGAGCGATTCGAGCTATCGGTGAACCAATACCCGGGCGCGATTCACCCGGTTGGGTATCGCCATCTCCTGGAGTTTCGATTGGAGCCACTTCCAACGTTTGTCTATCGCGCTGGCGGCGTACAGTTGGAAAAACGCGTGTTCATGGTGCATGGCGAAAACACAACCGTGATTGAGTACGAGTTGACATCGCCCTCTAGCGCCGACCAATGCGAATTGGAGATTCGCCCGCTAATCGCGTTTCGGGACTATCACGGCACGACTCATCGCAACGGCGCGCTGAACGCCGTCGTCTCCCTTGAGGAAGGCGTCGCGAGCATCCAGCCCTACGCCGATTTGCCGCGTCTATTCTTCGCCCACGACGCAGGGGCAGTGGAAGGGCCCGGCGCCTGGTACGACAACTTTCAGTTTGAGATCGAACATGAGCGAGGCCTGGATTTTCAGGAGGATCTATTTAACCCCTTGTTATTCAGATTCCCAATTGGCGCGACCCGCAGCGCGGTCATTATCGCTTCGACCGGGAAACGGCTCTCGTCGGACGCGCCGCAACTCCACACCTCCGAAGTGTCGCGCCGCCGTGCCCTTGAGGATTTGGCGCCGGGTTCGGATCCCTTGATTCGCCAACTCACCGTGGCCGCCGATCGGTTCATCGTGCAGCGCGGGAAATTGAAAACGATTATCGCTGGATACCCGTGGTTTGGCGACTGGGGCCGCGACACGATGATCGCGTTGCCAGGGCTCACACTCGTCACCGGGCGCTTCGATATCGCTCGCGACATACTTTTAGCCTTCGCCGGCAGCGTGGACCAGGGAATGCTTCCCAATCGATTCCCCGATGCGGGCGAGACGCCCGAATACAACACCGTCGATGCGACGCTCTGGTTCTTCGAGGCGATCCGCGGCTACCTCGATTACACCGGAGAATTTGACTTTGTGAAGACACGTCTGCTGCCGGTCCTGAATGACATCCTTGAGTGGCATGTCAGGGGTACGCGCTACGGCATTCGCGTCGATACGGACGGCCTCCTTGCCTGTGGCGAGCCCGGCGTGCAACTTACTTGGATGGATGCGAAGATCGGCGGCTGGGTTGTTACTCCGCGCACCGGCAAGCCTGTCGAAATCCAAGCGCTCTGGTACAACGCCTTACGGATTGCGGAGGACCTGTCGCGCTGTGGCGGCGATGCCGTCCAAGCGGATTCGCTCGGTCGGATGGCGGAGCGCGCTCGTTCGAGTTTTCTCGAACAGTTCTGGAACCCCGGCCGTGCCTGTCTCTACGACGCGATCGATGGAGAGCGTCGGGATGCGTCCGTTCGACCCAATCAGATCTTCGCGGTCAGTCTCCACCACCCCTTACTGACAGGGGAGCGCGCGCGTCAGGTCGTTACCGTGGTCGAGCGCGAGTTACTGACGCCGGCCGGGCTCCGCAGCCTCTCACCGGCGGACGCCAACTATCGCGGCCGCTATGAGGGTGGAGTCTTTGAGCGCGACTCCGCCTATCACCAGGGCACAGTCTGGCAGTGGTTGTTCGGGCCCTTCCTGACCGCCTATTGCCGGACACATCCCGATCCCGAAGCGGCACGCCTGCAAGCGGCAAAGTGGCTCGCTGGATGTGAACCGCAACTTAGTCAGGCGTGTCTGGGCCAAGTAAGTGAGATTGCCGATGGCGACGCGCCTCATTCGTCGCGCGGGTGCTTTGCACAGGCCTGGAGCGTGGCGGAATTGCTCCGCGCGGCGGTCGAAGATGTTCATGGCCTCGATCGCTGTCTACTGCTTTCTGCCGACCCCAAATAACGATAGAGCCGTTGGGATTCCCAAGGCTATTTCCTCCTCACCGTGACCGCGGTGATGTCGTCGTTCTGGCCCCACGCCGCGACCATTTCCAACGAGTTTCGCTACACCACCAACGTGCCGCTACAGAGGCTCTTCTTCCTCAACAGCGATGTCGTCCGCAAGCAGGCCCAGTTGCTGGCCGAGCGGGTCAAGCTCAGCGCCGAAGGCGAGGCGCAGGTGTGAAACGCGTATACCCAGCCAAATCATCGGCCGGCCGCCAACCGATCCCACGCCTCCAGCCCCTTTGAAATTGAGGCCAGTATACTAGACTAGCCTGTGGAATTGACTCCGACAAGCTGCCACTCGCTCTCGCTGTTTTTGTAAACCCCGTCGCCGGCCCATACGAATTTCTGAGCGTGAAATGAATCCGGTACGAGAGTCGAGCTTGAACGAAATGTTCTATCTGGCAGACGGCTATTGGCCGGTGGTTGACGTTCTGAGCCGGATGGTGTTGGCGATCATTCTGTCTGAGGTTTCCACTCGAGTCGTCGAGAAGCGGGATTTCTGAAATGTACCAGCCCTCAGTCGATCGCAACTCACTCCGCTGAATGCCTCAACTGAGAGAACATGATGGCGATGTCTCTCTTGGACCGATAGCTCGCGGGAAGTCGCGCAAGGACACTTGAAGTGGTAGGTGCGGCCACACCGTACTGGCCGCAGCGCCCTTCCATGATTGAGTTGCCCCTGCACAAGCCGTTATCTGAACGGCATTGCGGCTAGCCCGCCGCGAGCCGGACAAGCGTGGCGATGTCGCGCGCGTCGTCGCCCTCTTCTTCAAACGGCGTTTCAAGAATATAGGCCTTGCCCCTCAATTCAGGATGCGCGAGGATCTGCCGGAAATGCTCTTCGCCGATGTGCCCCTTGCCGATGTTGTCGTGGCGGTCGACGCGTGAGCCGCGCGGGGTTCTGGAGTCATTCGCGTGGATGACCGGGACATTTTCGAAGCCGAGTGTTTCACAGGACTCGATGAAGTCAAGACCCGCCGCAAAAGTGTGACAGGTATCCATGCAATACTTCACGGCGAACGGAACCTTGCCCTCTATGAGGAATCGAATAGCCTCCAACTCGACGGCACGGCTGCCGACGCTGGCGCCTTGCCCGGCGGAATTTTCCAGAAGTAACGTCAACTTACTCGCCGGCACTCCCTCCGCGGCTTCCATAATTCCTAACGCGACCGCGCCAATGGCTGTTTCCACGGTTTGTTCTTTGTAGTTCCCGGGATGCAAGACCAGGTAATCGACACCCATCATGACGCAGCGCAGGAGTTCTTCCTGAAACGCCTGGACGGACTTGCCGCGTATGACCGGGTCAATGGAAGCGAGGTTGATCAGGTAGTTGCCATGAACGACCAGCGGCGCGAGATCGAGTTCGGCTCGCACAGCCGAGAATCGCTTGACGGCTTCAGCCGAGGGACGCGAACCGCGCCACATCCGCGGGCTGGCCGTAAAAATCTGGAGCGTATTGGCTCCGGCCTTGTGAGCCTCACGCGCGGACTGCTCCAGCGAGCCACCTACTGAATAATGAGCCCCGATGCGAATCGTCACGCTTTCCACACAATCAATTTCGGTTCGGTCATCTCTTCGATAGCGTAGCGCGGACCTTCGCGCCCAAAACCCGATTGTTTCACGCCGCCGTAAGGCATCTGGTCCACGCGAAACTGCGGAACCTCGTTAATCATGAAGCCGCCCACGTGAACGCGCTGCGCGGCGGCGAAGGCTTTCTGGAGATCGCGCGTATAGATACCGGCTTGCAGGCCGTAGTCTGAGTCATTGACGAGTGCAATGGCGTCGTCGAGCGATTCGTAAGGATTGACCCCCAGGACCGGACCGAACGCTTCGAGGCGCATGATCGGATCGGTTTCTTTCACGCCCGTCAACACCGCGGGTTCGACGGTCGCGCGGTCGCGGCGGACGCCCCCGGTCAGGAGGCGCGCGCCTCCCTGCACCGCTCCACCGATCCAGGCTTCGATGCGTTCGGCTTCGGCCGGCTTGATCAAGGAACTGATGTCGGTGGACGCCTCGCGCGGATGGCCGATCGACAACTTTCGCGTCGCTTCCACCACGCGATCCAAAAACTCGCCGGCCACTTTCGCTTGGATGTAGACACGCTGCACGGAAATGCAGACTTGCCCGGAATGAGCAAAAGCGCCAGCGACACAGCGGGCAGCGGCTTCGGCTAAGTCGGCATCGTCCTCCACAATGACCGCCGAGTTATTGCCTAACTCAAGCGTGACTCGTTTGAGTCCAGCGAGCGCACGCAACCGGATGCCCACTTCGACGCTGCCGGTGAAGGTGACCATCGCGACGCCGGGATGTTGAACGAGGGCATCGCCGGCTTCGCCGCCAGGCCCGGTAATCACATTGAGGGCGCCGGCGGGTAGGCCTGCTTCTTCAAACAGGTCGGCCATCATCAGGGCGCTCACGGGAGTAGTGGACGCGGGCTTGTGCACCACAGTGTTGCCACCGGCAAGGGCAGGCCCGATTTTGTGCATCGCGAGGTTGAGCGGGAAATTGAAAGGCGTGATGGCGGCGATCACTCCGACGGGTTCGCGCACCACCATGCCCCAGTGGCCTTTGCCAGCAGGTTCGGCATCCATCGGCACGACTTCGCCCGATAACCGATGCGCTTCTTCGGACGAAAAGAGGAGCGTAAAGGCGGCGCGTTCGACTTCGAGCCGCGCTTCGCGAATTGGCTTGCCGCACTCTGAGACGACGGCCGATGCGATCGAGTCGCGCCGTTCCAGCAGCAACGAGTGAGCGCGTCGAAGGATAGAACTGCGGTCGGCGCGCGTCATCTCGCGCATCACCGGCCCGGCGGCGCGCGCGGCCCGGACGGCGGCGTCGACATGCTCACGTCCGGCTTGGAAGACGATCGCGACAGGCGAACCGTCGTAGGGCAGCTCAACGGTGAAGGGCGAGTCCGTCGTCACGGACTGGCCGGCGATTCGCATCGGGAACTGCTGCATTCGCATATTATGGCGCGATTGTCCTGACGCCCGTCCGGAGCGCCGCCGCTCCCGTTGAGATAGAATTTTGGAGCCGTCCATCCGACGCTTCGAAGGGGAAATGAATGTTTCGATCACTACGACAAGGGCTTGTTTTTGCGGGTCTGTTCGCACTGCTAGTAGCAAATCGCGCGCCCGCTCAAACGCTGGCCACCGTCACCGGTGAGGTGAAAGATATATCGGGCGCGGCCATAGCCGGGGCAATCGTGACGGTGAAGAACACCGGCACCAACGGCGTGCGTATGGTTACGAGCAACGAGGACGGCGCCTACACGGTGCCCGCGCTCATTCCCGGTATGTATGAAGTGAGAACGGAGAAGGCGGGCTTCAAGGTCTCGACCCGCGCTGGCGTGGAACTGCAGGTGCAACAGACTGCGCGCGTCGATGTGACGCTTGAAGTGGGCCAGGTGAGCGAGACGGTCGAGATCACCAGCGCACTCCCGCTACTCACCACCGAGAATGCAACCGTGGGAACCGTGATCGAGCAGCGCCGGATTACGGATCTGCCGCTCAACGGCCGGAATTTTTTCAGTCTCGTCGCGTTGAGCCCCAACGTGACCTTCGGGTTTGCCCAGGCCGCGCAGGCGGCGGGCCGTCAGGGCGGTACGCGTTCTCAACTCACGATGTCGCTGGCCGGGGCGCGATCGGCGTGGAGCAATTACACGCTGGACGGCGTCACGAACACCGACATCAATTTCAATCTCTACATCGTGCTGCCATCAGTCGAAGCGCTGCAGGAGTTCAAGGTGCAGACCGGCATCTATCCGGCTGAGTTCGGGCGCGCCGCCGGGCAAATCAATGTCTCGACCAGGGGCGGCAGTAACGAGTATCATGGATCGGCTTTCGAATTTCTTCGTAACGACAAGCTCGACGCGCGGCCGTATTTTTTCAAAGACCCGGAGAGCCCGACCCAGACGGCCCCTACCAAGCAGCCCTATCGCCAGAACCAATACGGCTTCACTTTGGCCGGACCGGTTTGGATTCCGAAATTGCTTGATGGCAAGAACAAGCTGTTCTTCATGGCCAATTTCGAAGGCTTCAAGAGCCGGCTGACGAACACCAACTTCTTTACAACCATGACGCCCGAGATGCGGGCGGGGAACTTCTCCGCCGTCACAACGGCGCTGCAAGATCCACTGACGCGTGTGCGTACCCCCAACGCGACTGGCGCCGGGTTCACGGTCGCTTCCACTCCTTTTGCCGGCAATCAGATTCCGGCGAGCCGATTTCATCCCGGCTCGGTATACCTGCTGAACAATTTCGCGCCGTTGCCGAACCTGGCGCAAACAGGCCTGCCCAACAGGAACCATCAGTTTCTGGCCAAGACGCCCGTTAACAAGGATCAGTTCACCGGCCGCCTGGATTTCAACGAGAGCCCGAATTCGCAATGGTTCGGACGCTATAGCTGGACGGACGAACTGACGACGTCGCCGGGGGTAAAGCTGAACGGGTCCATCCTGTACACGCGGGCCGGCCAGTGGGTTTTGGCCAACACGCGCGTTTTCTCTTCGTCCAAGGTGAACGAGTTTCGTTTCGGCTACAACACGATCCTGAACAATATCAGTCAGGAGTTATCGAACGTTCTGAATCCCAACGAGGCGTTGAACACCTCCGTAAAGGTTACTGACCCGAACTCCTGGGGCGTCCCTAACATCAGCCTTTCGGGCAGCACGCTTTCCGGCTTCGGGAACGATGCCAATGGTCCGTTTAGCATCGATAACCAGGTGTACCAGGCCGTTGACAACTTCTCCTGGGTACGAGGGAAACACTCCTTCCGGTTTGGCGGCGATTGGCGGTATAACCGGTTTCTACAGGTCGGCAATGAGTTCGCGCGTGGGCGGTTCACCTTCAACGGCAGCTTCACCGGCAACGGCAATACGCTGGCGGGCGGCTACAACGGCGCCGATCTGTTGATGGGGAATACACAAGTGATCGAGAGCGCCGTGGCTTTGGTGAAGGCGGATTTTCGCAACAATGAACTGGGCTTCTATATCGACGATACATTCAAGCTGACTCCGCGGTTGACCATCAACTGGGGCGTGCGTTACGAACTGGCGCAACCGCTGGAGGATAAGTTTGGGTTCGAACCCAACTTCGATCTCAAGCAGCCTTTGCCCGGCATTGCGAACGAACCCGATCCGGCCAAACATCCTGTGCTGGTGCGTACGGGAATAGGGAATTTCTACGACGGCATCGACTTCCGTTATTCGGGGCTCGCGGCGGGCCAAGTCGCACGCGATGGGCGGCTGGGTACTCGGATGATCAAGACCGATCGCAACAACTTTGCGCCGCGGCTTGGCATCGCCTATAGCCCGTCGGCCAAGTGGGCCTTCCGCACCGGGTTCGGTATCTTCTATTCGCAAGAGAGCAAGAACTCGATCTTCGATCTCAATCGCGCCATGGGCGGACGCGCCAACCCGGCCATCGATCTACAGGGTATCCCGACGCTTAGCTACCAGAACTTTATCAACACCAGTCAATTGCCGGTTTCGTTCGCGCCGGGTCTCACGTGGGGCGCCGATCCCAACATGCGCAACACTTACACGATGCAGTATCTGTTTAACGTGCAACGCACGCTTGGCAATAACTCTACGCTCGAAGTTGGCTATACGGGGAACCAGTCGCGCCGGGTGAATTATCTTGTCAATGCCAATGCGCCGCTCCCGGGCATCACTGCGTTCAACGCGCGCGAGCCGTATCCGGAATGGCATGGCATCCAATATCTGGTCGGCGACGGGACCGCGGGTTACAACGCACTTAGCGGCAAACTTACGCAGCGCTTCGGTTCGAATCTGACGACGATGTTCAGTTACACGTGGTCCAAGGCCCTCGACCAGAACAGCGCGATCCGGGGAACTGGATCGGACTTCACGCTGGAGAATCAGCGCTGCCGCCGTTGCGATCATGGTGCGGCGGGCTACAACATCCCTCACCGCTTTGTGAGTTCGTTGATCTTCGCGCTGCCTTTCGGCAAGGGCCAGCGCTTTGCCAATGGAGGCGGCATCGTGGATCACGTGATCGGCGGTTGGCA
Source organism: Acidobacteriota bacterium (assembly GCA_043755595.1). GTDB lineage: Bacteria > Acidobacteriota > Terriglobia > Bryobacterales > Bryobacteraceae > VFZP01. The sequence goes on from JAYUSQ010000272.1 coordinate 21,932, forward strand.
GGTGAGTACGATTACTACGATTCAGAGTGGCACCTCGATCAATCCGGACTCGTGGGATTCGGCGGGCATGGGCGCGGGCTTCCCGCACTCGAACCGCTTGAACTGCGTGGCGGGCGTCAACGCGGTGGTGGACAATCCGACTGCGGACCGGTACTTTAATCCCGCCGCGTTTATCAACACAGTGGCGGGAGAGTACGGCAATTGTGGCCGCAATTCGCTGATCGCGCCGTCCACTTGGAATGTGGATTTCTCGACGATGAAGGACTTCCGCCTTCATGAGAAGCACTTCCTGCAATTCCGCATGGAGATGTTCAATGCGCCGAATCATCCGGCGTGGGGCCGCCCATCGGCCAATTGGGGCACGCAAGGCGTCAGCCCGAATGTGGCATTCGGCCGCATCCGGTCAACCAGCCAGCTACGTCAGATTCAGTTCGCTTTGAAATATCACTTCTGAGCCGAGGATCATTTGTCCTTGGCGATCGCGGCGTATTGTCCGTCGACTGCGCGCCGGTAATCGTCGGGCGCCAGCAGCACTTGCAGTCCGCGTTGGCCGGCTGAGATCGAGATGATGTCGAAGAGCTGGGCGGTTTCGTCGATCCAGACGGGGTAGTCGCGCTTGCACCCCATCGCGGTTACTCCGCCGCGAATGTAACCGGTTAGGGGTTGTACCTCGTTAAGCGATACGGTCTCGATCTTGCGGTCTCCGGCTGCCGTCGCGAGCGCTTTCAGATCGAGCAGGGAGTTCCCGGGAATCACGGCGAGGCAAACTCCGTGGCGATCGCCGCGCGCCACTAGTGTTTTGAATACTTGTTCGGCGGGCAATCCGACTTTCGCGGCGACGGTTTCAGCGGATAGGTCGTCCGGATCGACGACGTATTCGCGGAGGTCGAACTTGATGCCCAGTTGCTCAAGAATGCGGAGGGCGTTGGTCTTGGCGGCCATTTAAACGATTATGACTCGATGCGCGGGTCGCCTCGACTGCTTCACTTTTGGGCTGCTTGGTTGGACAATAGACTGAAGATATGAGCGTCGCCAAATACAAACTCAAACGCAACCACTCCTGGAAGAGCAAACCTGGCTATTCCATTTGCGTGCTGGACCGTGGCTTGGTGAGGTTTGACTACCCGCAGGCCTGGAAGGTTGAAGCGAAGGATGGCTCGGTGTATTTGCACGACCTGGAGGCGTTGATCGAATGCTGTGATTTGGGCGTGTCTATTTTCCGTTTGCCGGCCGAAGCGATTGCGTCGTTATCGATGGATGAACTTCTGCTTCGCTCCGTGGACGCAGAGCGAAAACCGTACCTGCAATCCGGGATCCATCTTTTTCCGCGGCAGGATCTGGAGATTGTCTGGCTGGAACAGCAGTACATTGAGAACACTCAAAATCGCGATGCGCGATTCCGCATTGCGTTGGCGCGAGGCCCGGTGGTTTGTCTGATTTCGCTGAACTACTGGACGGACCGCGCAGACAAGTTGGAACCTGTGTGGGACCACGTCCTTGGCACGCTGCAACTGAGCGGCGAGACGATTAACGATCCGACCAAGGGGCCGGTGGTGCAATAGCGTCAACGATGTGGGAACAAGCCGGGATGTGGCGGTGTCTACGATTTCGAGATGGTCGCGAGTTGGCTTGATTTCGCGATGTTGTGGTGCTGCTTCTGTAGCTGGCCGCAGCGGATCCAGGCTCTGGCGGAATTAAGCCTGCCCGAGGACACGGCCATCCAGGCCGACGTGACCCACTGGCATCTCGATAGGTTCGATGCAGGCCAAGCGACACTCGCCACGGGCTCGGATGGGTCGGCGGTCTCGCGATACGACGCAAAACGGAGTTTGCTGGTAACTTGGCTGGGCGCGCGTAACGATGAGCATCTGGCAATGTTGCCGTTGTCCCGCAAACTCCAGCCGAGGCGAGCACAGGCCCACGACCCGGACTGTGAGGGCGCCTGGAAACAGATCGCTTCCGATGAGCCTGCTGTAACGCGGATAGGAGTGATTGCTGGATATCGGGTAGTCATTCGCGACCGGTTGGAGGGAACAGAATCGGTCTCGATGGCGCTGGCTCCGGATCTCAACTGCACCATCCTCAAGGCGACAACCTTCGTGCGCGGGCGCTTCGGCATTCCAGTCGAAGCCGGACGTTGGCAAGTCACGACCGTGCGCCGTGGTCCAATCGACCCGCGCTTGTTTGTTCCGCCGCCCGGCTACAAAGTGGCCGACGAATAACCGGGCTTACTTCAATTGCTTCGACCACTCAAGCAGGCGCGCTTCAAGCGCCGCGGCTAATTGCGGCTCACGCTCCAGCCAGTTACTGCGTTCAGCCGCATCCTCCTTGAGATTCGATAGCCACCTGGCGGCGGCGGCGTTTTCCCCAAGGCCTTCCTTTGGACCGAGCATGAATTTCCAGTCGCCGCGCCGAATCGCGGTCTGGCCCTGATACTCCCAGAACAAATCCCGATGAGGCGAGAGCCCGGACCCGGAAATCATCGAGGCAGCGTCCAGACCATCGATCTTCGAAGGGGCCGCTCCGCCTGCCCAGGCAAGAAACGTCGGCAGGATATCCATCGTTTGGCCTGGCGCATCGACGACGTGGGCGGCTGGAATCCCCGCCGGCCAACTTATCAACGCAGGCATACGAATGCCTCCTTCAAAGAGCCCACCTTTGAATCCCCTGAACGGCGCATTGGAGCCGCCGCGATATGGACGTCCTTCATGATCGGCGCGGCCTTCGCTGGTAGCGCCATTGTCGCTCTGAAAGAAGATGACGGTATCGCGGTCAAGCCCACGCCGCTTTAACAAGTCGAGTATCTCGCCGATGCCATCGTCCACAGCCGCGATCATCGCCGCATGCATCCGGCGATCGCGGTCCATCGGCGCGGGGAAGCGATCCGCATATTTTTTCGGCGCAATCATCGGGTAGTGCGGCGCGCCGTGCGCCAAGTAAAGGAAAAACGGCTGCCCGCTCTTCTGGCGTTCGATGAACGACTTCGCTTCGCGCGTGAATAATTCGGTTGAATAAGCGGGGTCCTCAAACACCTCTTCGCCGTTCCTCCACAGATCGTGGAAGATATGCTCCGGCGCAGTGCGCGACATGTTGTAGTAGCGGTGCGAGTAGTAATCGCTCCAGCCCGAATAGAAACCAAAATGTTCATCGAAGCCCTGCTGCATGGGGCGGCTCTCCGGCGATGAGCCGAGATGCCACTTGCCGACGGCGGCGGTCCGATAGCCCAACTTGCGCAACTCGCCTGGCAATGTCACCGTGCCCGGCTTCAGGCCCGGAACATTGTGGCCCGCGTTAGCCGGCAGAAAATTCATAATGCCGTGCCGCCAAGGATACTGCCCGGTCATCAATGCGCAGCGCGATGGCGAACAGACGGGAGAATTCGAATACCAGTTGGTGAAGCGCACACCGCGAGCGGCCAGGCGATCAAGGTGAGGGGTCTTCACGTCGCGCGCGCCATAGCAGCCAAGGTCGCCGATGCCTTGGTCGTCGGTGTAGATGACGATGAAGTTCGGCTTGCGGCGCGGCTGTTCGGCAACGGCTCGGGCAGCGGCCGCTAGAAAGAGTCCTCGACGGCTGAGGCTCATGAAGATTTTCCCAACTTCTCGAGGACTTCGGGAGCTTTCGCCCAAACCTCGTCGAAAGGCGGTTCGTTGACTCCCGCTCCGCGTGTACACCAGCCAAGCAGTCCGTGGTCGTCCATTTGAATCAGATCCTCTATCAACCCATTCTCCGGCAACCGGCCCGTGCAGGAGCGTTCGGCGGAGGCTTTCATCCGCGCCCAGTATTTCAGATATCCGTTGCTCGCCTCTTCTCGCCGATCCAACTTGAGCAGATCCACGGTAGCTTTTCCCTTTTCCGAAACCGTATTCAGAGCAACCAGGAACCGAGCGGTCAAATTACCCTTGCCGGGATCGAAATCGATATCGAGCCAAGGATCATCGGTAGTAGGGTCGATGAGGAGCGGATCCTGGCCAGAGAGTGGAAACCGTTCACCCTTAAACGGCCGCAAGGAGCACAACACAACAACGGCCGCCGGTTGGGCGGCTTAGGTCGAACTCCAGGCGGTTAAATCCTCGGACGTTCTCAAGCTTGATCTTATCGATGAACACAGTGCGTTCCCTATTTGAACGCAAAACACCGGCAGTATGCAAAAAATAGCGCCCAGGCCAACCTCCGAGATGACCTGGGCGCAAAATGGACTGACGTCCTGTCCTGATTACTTGATCGAGAAGGCCGCCGTATTCACGTCGATCGATTTCAGGAATTCGATCAACGCCGCGCGGTCACGTGAGTCCTTCAACGTATCCGTACCTCCGGTGCCCGCCGAACGATGCGCGACGTTCTCAAGAACATTGTCGAGAGAGAGCGCCGAGCCGTCGTGCAAGTATGGGGCGAACGCAAACACACTCAACAGCGAGGTGGGAACGTAGCCATCGGCGCCCAGCGGAGCCGTGCCGTTCTGGCGGATTTCATTGCGTTGCTTGTCGTCGAAAGTACCCACCTTGCGGAGGTAACGCAAGACCTGCCCGCGAACGATTTCGGAAGCCGGCGGAGGGGTGGGAATGAAGTGGCGGGTGGATGACCAGCCACGGCCGGCATGGCAGGAATCGCAACTCGCCTTGGCGAAGAGTTCGCGGCCTGCCACAATATCCTTCGCTTGCGGCGAATCCGGATCCAGGCGCCGCGCCGGTGAGATCGGAGCGCGGATGCCCAGCGCCGTGTAGAGAGCGATCGCGTCAAATTGCACACTGCGGCCGGCGTTCTTGGTGGTGAAGGCGTCGAGGGTTGGATCCTGCGAACCATCGGCGCGCACGAAGAGGCCCAAGCCTCCCGACGTGCCGCGGATGTTGCCTTCGAAGTCCTGCACTTCATCGAAGATCGCAGAATGATTCAGCACCTTTTGATCGTTCGGGTCCTTGGGCGAGAATGTCGAGTGCATCGGCAGCGTAAAGCGCGGGCCAGCGCCGAAGATCCAGACGACGCCATCGGTGAGACCGTTCGGGTGGCAAGCAAAGCAGGAACTCCAGCCTTCGCTCGACATGCGGTCGCCCACCACGAACTCAGGACCGATTTCGGGCAGGTTGACACCGCGTGAGCTGTTGAACAGCGCCTTGCCGAGCAATACCTTGGCCTCTTCGGTTCCCGAAGCCGGCAGATCGGTCGAGCGCATAGTGCCGAGCACGCTGTCGTTCGAGAGATTCACCACGGTGACGTCGCGCGATACTTCGTTTGCTACATAAGCGCGGTCGTCGCGAGAGTTGATCGCCAGGCCGCGCGGGTTCTGTCCCACCTGAATGCGGACCACACCGCCTGGGTCGTTGGCAGCCGCGGGAGCGTTGACCGTGGGCTTACCTTGGTCATCGAGAACCAACTTCACCAAAATATTGGAGGCTGCCGAAACCACGTAGCCCTCACGCTTGCTGCGCTTAAACGCGACGGCCCACGGGGACGACGGAAAGATTTTGTTCGGGCCCGCCGCTTCCAGGTTCATGCCGCGGTTCATATTGAACGTCTGGCCCTTCACCTCTTCGTCCTTTTCGACGTCGATCACCGACACCAGCGTCTGCAGGTTCACATTGAACCGCACGGGGCCATCGGGTGACGCACCGGTATTGGGCAGGTACGCCTTGTTCCCATAGATCGCAATGCCAAGAAGTTGATTGGGGAACGCTCCGGTCACGCGCGTGAATGCGGGCGGAGTCGCGGCGGCGACGCGCTCAAGCGCCGAACCGTTGGAGAGGAAGCCGGTGTCGGCGATGGGGGCAAGCGCAATCTCGTTCACCTTCGCTTGGGTTTCGGTGCTGATGACGGTGACGCGGCCCTCTTTGTAGTCGTCGGCGCCGATGTTGACGCCGCGGCGATCGGTGGAGAGAAACTGCGTCACGTAGACCTTCTCGTCGTCGTCGCTGTCGTCACCGTCGTTGGTTATGGCAATGCCGCGCGGTTCCGGACCAACGTTTTTGATGGTCGTGATGATCTGGTAGGTGGACGCTTCGATCACTGTGACGTCGTTCGACCGGGCATTGGCCACATATACATACTTGCCATTCGGCGTGATCGCAATGCCATAGGGTTCCGTACCGACATCGATATTTTGGAACACCGTCGGTTTCTCCGGATCGATGGCGTCGATCACCGAGACGGTCCCGCTCACGGTGTTAGCCACCCAGATCCAACGATTGGTGGGATTGATGGCAATGTGCGTCGGCTCTTCGCCCACGCCAATCTCCAGCATCTTCCGGTTCTGGTCGCCGCCGACTTCGAATTCGGTAACCGTGTTTTTTTCAGGGTTGGCAACCCATACGTAGCGATCATTGGGCGTGACCGCAATGGGGCTGGAATTCGAGGTGCGCGGCGGGCCGCTAGCGAGTTGACCTGCCAGGTAAGTGGCGCCTGCGAGCGCAAGCGCTCCACCTGCGACGGCGCGCTGCCATCGCCTCCGATTCTTGTTCATGTTCGATTTCTCCTTTGCGAGGAACATGATGGAAGGATACGGGCTAAGGGGAAGGGGAGTCGTGAAAGAAGTGTAAAAGAATTCTCAATTTTGCGTTCCGGCGCTTGGAGGTTGACGTTTGACCAAGTTTCCGATCGTTTGTACGCTGGCCGCTGGTCTGCTGGTCCTTGGCGGCGTCCAGCCCCGGCTCGCCAATGAGCTGACCGATCCCACCACCAACGTCGCGCTGCAATGGAACGACGTGACGGTTTTCACGATCAAGACGACCAGTGCCGCGCCAACGGTGGCTTCCCGCGCGCTCTTCATGATCCACACCGCCATGTACGATGCGTGGGCCGCCTACGACACCAAAGCCGTCGCCTATTTTCCCGGCGCGCCCCGGCGGCAGGCGCAAAGCAACGCGACGCTGCTCAATAAATCCGCAGCGGTCAGCTACGCGGCCTTTCGCACGCTTTCGGATTTGTTCCCAACTCAAGTGGCGGTGTTCACCACGCGCATGGTGGACCTCGGATTCAATCCGGCCATCACAACCACGGATCAGGCTACCCCGCCTGGCGTGGGCAACGCCGCCGCAGCAGCGACGCTGGCCGTGTGTCAGAAGGATGGTTCGAATCAAAAGGGCGAACTCGGAGGCGCCCCTTATTCGGACTACACGGACTATCAACCGGTGAATTTCCCGGAGGAGCTCACCGATCCGAACCGGTTGGCAGCCCACGCGTTCTGCCACCGGTCCGGTCCAACGATTCCTTTCGCCGCATTGGGGGAAGGTGAAGCCATTCGCTCTGAAGTCCGCCGATCAGTTCCGGCCTGGGCCGCCCCCCAAGCCGGAACTTGGCTCTATGATGAACGCATGCGCGGCGTGATGCGCTTGAACGCAGGTTAGACGACCGAGGCAAGATGAGCGCCGAATATTGGGACGACTTCGCGGGCACCGACACGCCGCCGGGACACTGGAATCGCCTCGCCGAGGAAATTTCGCAGCGCGATCAGCACGACCTCGATCAGGATGTGAAGATGTTCTTCGCCCTCAACGCCGCCGAACACGACACGTCGGTTTCGGTTTGGGAAGCCAAACGTTCTACGGCTATATCCGCCCGATCAGCGCGGTGCGCGAATTTTTCAAGGGCAAATTGATTCAGGGCTGGGGTGGACGGGGTAAGGGAATTACGACGATCGACGGCTCTGAGTGGACACCTTGGATCACGACGCCGCCGCATTCGGAGTTTCCTTCCGGCCACAGCGCCTACAGCAATGCGGCGGCCGGGCGGGCAGCCTGCGTGGAGTGGACCCGGCAACGAATGAGACGCCCGCGGGCCGGGACCAGTCGACTTCATCGCCCGTCGTTGCTCCCGATGGTTCGGTGCTGTACGGCGCGTACACGCGATACAACTACTCTCGCGGCCACCTGTTCCGGTTCAGTTCGACGGGTGAGTTCTTGCACTCGTACGATTTCGGATGGGACATCACGCCGGCGATCTTTGAGCACGACGGCGCGTGGTCGGCCATCGTCAAAGACAATTTCTACAATGTCGGTTCGTATTGCGGCGTGCTCGGGTTCTGCGGGCAGGGCGAGGCGAAATACAGCATCACCAGCCTGACGCCGGACCTTCGCCGGGAATGGTCTTTCCAGAACAAAAACGATCAATTGTGTGAGCGCCAGGCGGACGGGTCGCTCAAATGCGAAACCGTTCGCGATGGGTTTGAATGGTGCGTGAACATGGTGGCGGTCGACCGCGAAGGCGTCGTCTACGCCAACAGCGAGGACGGCCATCTCTATGCGATCGACCGGTCCGGCCAAGCGATCGGGCGGATTTTCCTGAAGGCCGCCATTGGCGCGGCCTACACACCATTGGCGATCGGCGGCGATGGGCGTGTGTACACCCAGAACGACGGCGCGCTCTTCGTAACCGGCGAACGCTGAGGGGTTTTACCGCTCGAACTTCACGGCATAGACCGGCGGCAGGTTGGAGGAGAGCGTTTGCCAGGAGTCTCCGCCATTTCGCTCACCCACAGTGAGCCGGTGGTGGATCCAAACATCAGCCGCTCACCGGATTCGTCAATGTCGAGCGCGTGGCGATACACCAGATCGTAGGCGTGCTGTTGCGGCAAACCGTCGGTTAATGTTTCAAACGTTTTCCCGCCATCGCGTGTCCTGGTCACCACCACGCGGCCGTCCGCCGGATACCGTTTCTCATCCTTCACGGCCGGCACGAACCACGCGGTATCGGCATCGCGCGGATGGACAACCACCGGGAAGCCGAACACCGACGGTTCTATGTCTTCGATCTCCACCCAAGTGCCGGCGGCATCCACCGAGCGGAAGATTCCATTGTGATGTTGCACCCAGAGCACGTCGGGATTTGCGCCGCATTGAGCCATCATGTGAACGTCCTGCACGTTGGGATCGTATTGCTTTTCCGGCGGCATAAACTCGGCCCGCAGGCCGTGACCGCCGATCTGCCAAGTGGCTCCCGCGTCGCGAGTCCGCCACACGCCTCCGGAAGAGATGCCGATCAAGACATGCTTGGAATCGCGCGGGTCGACGCAGATCGAATGGATGCCCGGATGATCGGCGCCGCCGCCGAACCACCCTTGACGCAAAGGGTCATCCCAAAGCGGGCGATTCACTTCCCACGAATCGCCGCCATCATCGGAACGGAACAGACCGCCAGGAAGAGTGCCACACCAAATCAGGCCGGGCTGATCCGCGCCGCCTGGGACGAGCGACCACACGAGTTTCAAAGACCAATCGGACGGCTTGCCTTCGACCGGAGTGTGGCCGGGATAATCCGCTGGCATCTCTGGATACTTCGGCGTGGCAATCTCCTCCCACGTAAGCGCGCCGTCCATCGATCTGTGCAGCTTTACGCCGAAGTGCCCGTGATTCAGAGCCACGATTAGGTGGCCGTTGCGCGGATCGTGCATCGCGAGCGTGCAGTTATCGCCAAGGAAACTGGTGCGGCTGATTGTCCAGCCCGAGGGGCCGCGCTCAAGCGTGAATAGTCCTTTGCGTGTAGAAACGTGACATCGATCGCTCATGAAAATGATTTACCCTCCTGACAAAGCTTGCACGACGTCGATCACCGCGCCGGGCGAAGCGGGATCGCTCAGACGATCGCGATCCTGAATCTGATTGCCATTAATAAAGATCGCCATGTGCGGACGGAGACGGCTCTGATCGTCAAGGACGTAGCCGCGCGCTTTCGTATGGATCGCGAAGTAGCTATCCAGAGCTTCGCGAACCGAGCCGCCCTCCACCTCGGAAGTTGGGCAAGCGAGGTGCCGTTGAATGTTCTGCGTGAATCGAACGGTGGGCATCTTTACGCCTCCACGAAAGCTTTCAGGCGATTAAGCGCAGCGTCCCACTGCGCTCCTAACGCGGTGAAAATCAGTGCTGGCCGGGCCTGCCCGTGTTTAGTTCGCTTCGACATACTGACGGATCCGCTCAATCTGAATCTCCCAACCTCGCTCGTCGCTGCCGAACGCCTTCAGGCGCCGCGGCAGCGGAATGCCGCTGAAACCCGATTCTACAACTTTGAGGAGAGCGCCTTCCGGCCCATCCGCGAATGTGAATTCAACCAGCGTCGAAGGCTCGCTCGAATCGGCAGCCGCGGGGTCGATAGCCGCTTGGGCGCTCACTTTTCGTGGTCTTGCCGGCCACTTGCGCACCAGACGTGAAGGGGCCGTTCAGCGTCGCAACAAACCACTGGCTGAACAGAAAAACACCCGTGAGCGGAGCGTGCAGCAAACGTCGATTTGCAACCTCACGGTTGCAGATTATCAGCCTCTCAATCGAAATGCTGGGGGCTACACTGAGAAGATGCTGCGAGGTCTCCGCTGCCTTTACCTGTTGGCGCTGGCAGGTGCATGGCTCGGCGCGCGCGAACCGGTGCGCTTTCAGAAAGCGATGGTCGTCGCGCAGGAGGCACACGCCACCGATGTCGGCCGCGATGTTTTGAAAGCCGGCGGCAATGCGGTTGACGCGGCTGTCGCCGTCGGCTTCGCGCTCGCTGTGACGTATCCCACGGCCGGCAATCTTGGCGGCGGGGGTTTCCTGCTGCTGCGGATGGCGGACGGGAGGACCACCTTCATCGACTTTCGCGAACGGGCGCCGCTTGCTTCGACACGCAATATGTATCTCGATGCTGCGGGCAATGTCACCAAGGACAGCATACTCGGATGGCGCGCGGCGGGTGTGCCCGGCACAGTGCGAGGCCTGGAACTGGCGCACAAGAAGTATGGCTCCAAGCCTTGGGCGCGGCTGGTTGAGCCTGCGGTCAAGCTAGCGGGCAAAGGTTTCGAAGTCTCCGACTACGCGGCACGTTCGTTTCGAGAGGCCAAGAATCTGCCGCAGTTCCTGGAGTCTAAGCGTATCTTCCTGAAGAACGGCGCCTACTTTTTAGCGGGCGACAAGCTGGTGCAGCCCGAACTATCGGCCGTGTTAAAGCGGATCGGCAAACTGGGCGCGCGAGATTTCTATGAAGGCGAGACGGCTCGACTGCTGGCCGAACAGTGCAAGCTGAACGGCGGACTCATCACGCTGGAAGACCTGAAGCAATACAAAGCGGTCGAACGGCCAGCGCTCAAGGGAAGTTATAAGGGATACGAAGTAATCACCGCTCCGCCGCCTTCGTCCGGCGGGGTAGGCCTCTTACAGATGATGGCGGTGCTGGAGGGCAGCGGATATGAAAAGTCTGGCGCTGAATCCGCCAAGTCGATTCATTTTCTGGCTGAAACCATGCGGCGCTACTATGCAGACCGCTCCGAGCATTTGGCCGATCCGGACTTCCACAAAGTCCCGCTAAGCGGCTTACTGGATCGCACTTACATCGACAAGCTTCGCGGCTCGATCGATTGGGACCATGCTGCGCCCAGCGCCTTAGTCAAGCCTGGCATCCCCACGGCGCCCGAATCCACCGAGACGACGAACTTTTCAATCGTCGACGCGATGGGCAATGCCGCTGTGCTGACTTACACCCTGAACGGCAATTACGGCAGCGGCGTCGCGGTCCCCAAGCTTGGCTTCCTGCTTAACAACGAGATGGATGATTTTTCCGTCAAACCAGGAACGCCAAATATGTTCCAGTTGGTCCAAGGCGAGGCCAACGCGATTCAGCCGAAGAAGACACCGCTGTCAGCGATGACGCCGACCATTTTGTTGAAAGACGGGAAGGTCCGGATGTTGGTGGGCGCGCCTGGTGGCGGACGCATAATTACGGGCGTGCTGCAAGTGATCCTGAATGTAGTCGATTATGGAATGAATCTTCAAGAAGCGATCGATGCGCCGCGCTTTCATCATCAATGGCTGCCCGACAAGCTGTATCTGGAGAAGGGATTCTCGCCGGATACGATCGAGTTGCTGAAACAACGCGGCCATGCAACGGAACCGATCGAAGGCGTCGCCGCCGTGAACGGCATCATGATTGGCGCTGAAGGCTGGATGTACGGGGCCTGGGACGGCCGGCGCGATGGAAAGGTTTCCGGCTACTAAGTGATCTTTTGTCTCTCGACTTATCTCACCGGCCCGAACCGGCTCACGACGGCTTGGCTCGAACGAGCCGCGGAGGCGGGCTTCCAGCGGGTAGAGATTTTCGCCGATCGGCCTTCGCTTGAATATCGGGACCGCGGCCAACTGGAAGAGCTGGGCCAATGGTTTCGCGATTCGCCACTTAAACCGCACGCGCTGCACTCGCCGCCTGCGGCCAACATCGCCGATCCAGATCGTAATTTGCGGCGCGATCAGTGCGACGAGATCAAGCGTGCGATGGAGGTGCTTGAGTATATGCCGTGCCGATACGTGATTCAGCACTTCGGCGATCGCGACGACCTCTATCACGGCAAACGCGTCGACGCCGCCTATGCCTCGCTTGAAGTTTTGAATCCGTTCGCACACGACCGGGGTGCAGCGATCCTGCTGGAGAATGGCACGAGTGAGTTCGCCGCGCCCGCGTGCATCGTCAGGTTTCTGGAACTAACGCGGCTGAGCAATGAGGTGTCGTTCGACACTGGCCACGCGCATTTGCGTGGAGGCTTCGAAGACGGTTTCCGTTCGCTGGAGCCGCATATCCGCTCGATTCACGTTCACGATAACGATGGGCTGAGCGACCAACACCTGTTGCCGCAGGCCGGCACGATCGATTGGACGTTGGCGATGCGCTTGCTGCGCGGCCATAGGCTACACGGCGAACTTGCGCTGTCCGCCGTCATACGCGACCGCGGCGAGTGGGCGCACCCGGCGGTAGAGGCGCACGACGCACTTTCCCGGCTAATGGACATTCGCATCCGCGACGAAGAAGAATAGGTAGACGCCCCGATGAAGAGAATCACGATTTCGCAAGCGGCCCAGCATTTGGGCGAACCGGTGGAACTGGCCGGCTGGCTGTACAACCTGCGCTCAAGCGGCAAGATCTGCTTTCCGCAGATTCGCGACGGCTCAGGACTGATGCAGTGCGTCGCCGTGAAAGAGCAACTCCCGGAGGCGACGTTCGACGCGCTGAAGAAGCTGACGCAGGAGTCGAGCGTGATCGTCCGCGGCAAGATCCGCGCCGAGCAGCGGGCGCCCGGCGGCTTTGAAATGGATGTCGAAGACGCCGAAATCGTGCAGCGCGTCAGTGAAGAAACACCCTATCCGATCTCTCTGAAGGAGCACGGTCCGGATTTCCTGCTTGACCATCGCCACCTTTGGATTCGCAGCCGGAAGCAGAACGCGATCCTCCGTATCCGCCACGAAACGATCAAAGCCGTGCGCGATTATTTCGATTCAAACGGCTTCACGCTTTGCGACACGCCGATCTTCACGCCTGCGGCTTGCGAAGGCACGACGACCTTGTTTGAAGTGGATTACTTCGAAGACGAGAAGGTGTATCTCACGCAGTCGGGCCAGCTCTATAACGAAGCGACGGCGATGGCGATGGGCAAGGTCTATGCCTTCGGACCGACGTTCCGCGCGGAGAAATCAAAGACGCGCCGCCATCTGACCGAGTTCTGGATGGTGGAACCGGAGATGGCTTACGCAACGCTTGACGATGTGAAACGCGTGGCCGAGGAGATGTTGTGTTTCGTCGTCGGCCGAGTGCTTGAACACCGGCGCGCCGAACTGGCGGTGCTGGAGCGCGACGTGGCGAAACTCGAGGCGATCAAGAGGCCCTTCCCGCGCCTGAGCTACGACGAAGCCGTGAAAATCCTGCAGAGTAAAGGCAGCAACATCGAGTGGGGCGGCGACTTCGGCGGGGCCGATGAAACACTGCTGAGCGAAGGATACGATCGCCCGCTATTGGTGGACCGGTATCCGAGTAAGATCAAGGCCTTCTACTTTGAGCCCGACCCCGAGCGGCCCGAACTGGCTCTTGGCGTCGATGTGCTGGCGCCCGAAGGGTACGGCGAAATCATCGGAGGCGGGCAACGCATTCATGATTTGGCGCTGCTGGAAAAACGGCTGGACGATCACAAGTTGCCGCGCGAGGCCTTCAATTGGTATTTGGACTTGCGACGTTTCGGGAGTGTGCCGCACGCCGGTTTTGGTATGGGTATCGAGCGCTGCGTCACGTGGCTATGCGGCATCGATCATTTGCGCGAGACGATTCCGTTTCCACGCATGTTGTATCGCACGCGGCCTTGAGTGCTCGCGGTCCTATCTATCTCCGAGCAACTTGTCGGTCAGGACCGAGAAGCCTCTCCTACGCTGCTGCTCGGAAATCCCGCGGGCCTTTTCAAGGTCGGTCTTCAGTTTTTCGAGTGGCTGCTGAAGTAGGAATCGAATCAACTTGGGAAGAAGATCTCTTCTGGATTTTCCGTTGATGTCCTTCAATCCGATCTGCTGAGCGAATTGACGTATATCTAGGACCTCAGGGAGAATAGCGCCGTCCTTCAGTTGGTCGAGAAACGCATGCAATATTGAGTACTTTTCAGGCTCTGCAACTCGAACCCCAGCCAGAGTATCGTTCAACGTTTGACCCGCCCGTTTAGATTCTCGTGGTGGCCGGGGTTTCGCATCCTGAAATCCCACGCTTTTGTCGTTTAAAGTTTTCGCGAGGGCGGCTCTCACACGCCGTTCCCCAAAATGAAGGACGAGGAGATGCACCTCCTGGTCCACGAATGACGACTTGGGCGAGTTCCTCATAGGCGGATCTTCGGAAAAAACTCCTTCGCGAACTTTGCGAACTCATCCTTCACTTTTGTCTGGGTGCCCTTCGTGTCATCAATCGGCATGCCTTCCCTAGCCGCCCTGAAGTACGAATCCGAATGGGGAATGTCGTTTTCAAAAACGTACCACTTGTATTTCTTGGCCTGCTCTAAGATGTCTGTACGAGCTAATTCGTTCTCGCGCTTCACGCCGCTTCGCGTGAAATCGTTAAAGACCAACCCGCATACTTCGATGACTTTGTCTTCGTGTCGCATCTTAAATGCATTAATACTTCGGTTCAACAAGGGAAAACCAATCGAGGCTAAGAATTCCGCCCGAATCGGTACCAGCACGAATCGACTGCAGTGGTAAGCAGCATCGGTCAATATCGAATCGGTGGGAGAGCAATCGATCAGAATGAGGTCGTAGTTTTCTTGAACCTTCGCCACAAAGCGCGGCAAGAGAGTCTCCTTGCCAGTTGGGTTTCGAAGAGTCCACGAAAGCTCAAGTCTTGACGGTACGAGATCAAGGAGGCTACCGTCGTCGTAGTGGACCCGCCGGTGAATCGCCTTTAGAGGGTCGAGCTTTTTAGGACTACCAGAGGCTGTCCCTGTAGGGGTGAACTGCTCAAAGATGTCTGCTACTGTAAGCCCGCCTCTGTCGAGGTAGTCAACGTACTTGGCCGGTGACATTACCGACTGGCTTGCGTTCGCCTGAGGATCAAGATCGATTAGTAGGACTTTCTTGTCAAGCTTTTGCGTTGCATACCAAGCGATCTGCGTCGCGAGAGTGGTTTTTCCGACTCCACCCTTCATGTTGATCATCGAAACACAAACTGCCATTGGACCTCCCCAGTCAAACAACCATATTTCGTAGACCCTGGCGGCAGCGGCTTAACAGCCTCCCAGACCCGCGCACGCTACAGGTGAACAGCCTTCAATCTCGGCGCGATGCCAACTGAATCTACTGACCATAAGGATACCATCGTGCGTGGCCGGGAAAGCCTCTTCCGCGGCGAGGATTTGGACGGAAGATTTCACGGCCCATCCAATGTTGTATCGTACGCGACCGTAGTATAGAGAATCACTGGGGCTGGCGGCGAACCCATTCGCGCAGCCCCGCCACCCAGGCGGGCCAGGGCGTGCGGCGGTACGACGCGGCGAATCTCGTGATGGCTTCCGCCGTGAGCAAGGGGAGCGCGAGACTGTTGCCTATCTCCCGATAGGCCGCGTCGCGCAAGGCGTAGATCGTGACCACTCCACGTGAATGTCGCCAAACCTCGGCCACGCCGACGGCCGCGAAGATCGGGAAGCGATCAAGCGAACTGCTGGTGACATCGACTTCGATGACCAGTTCGGGGGGCGGGTCCTCCAGTAAATCGATGTCGTCCTTGTCCCGCACGTCAGCGGCGTGCTGAAAGTAAAAGCAGGAATCGGGCTCAAAGCCTTTGAGTAGATCGGGTCTCTGGAAAGTAGTGGAACCGAGATGGCAAACGTCCGCGCCGGTCTCCTCAGCTACAACCTCCACAATACTGGCGAGCGTCCGATTCGGATTATCGTGCGCGGCCGAGATCACCATGATTTGTAGCAACCCGTTGTCATAGGTGACTCGCGTACCTGGAGAGTCGCCCAGTTCGCTTAGGAGACGCTCATAAAAATCCCAGCTTATGCCGCGGAGAACTACACGTTCTACCGGATGAGTGACCGTATCTGGCATCCGCGTTTTTCCTGTTCGCCAGTATAGCGCCCGCGGGAAGACCTGCGAGAATACTCAATGTGCCCATTGAATACCGCGTCGGCAATCAACTCGATCTCGATCAAGTGATCGATCTTTACCGTACGTCCACGCTGGGCGAACGCCGTCCGGTGGAGGAACGTGACCGTATGGCGGCGATGCTGGCAAATGCGAATCTAGTCGTCACCGCCTGGGACGGCGATCTGCTGGTGGGAATCTCCCGCGCACTTACCGACTTCGCCTTCGCCACTTATCTGACGGACCTCGCCGTGCGCGCCACCCATCAACGCCAAGGGATCGGCAAAGAACTCATGCGCATCACGCAACGCGAGAGCGGCCCCAAGACCACGGTGATCCTGTTGGCGGCGCCGAAGGCCGTCGACTATTATCCGCACGCCGGTTTCACACAACATGGATCGGCTTGGATTCTGCCGGCGGGCGCGGAAATTCGCTGAGTCAGTATTCCAACTGGCCGCGAAATGTCAGGTCCTTTACCGGCAGTTCAACGTCATGGTACGGCCGGGTGGCGCCTGGGAGGTAGAGGCCAAAGCTCAGCACCTTGAGTCCGGCGAGCGAGGCGCGCGGAAAGAGCAGCCGCAAGTATGGATCGCTGGGCGTGGGCGGGAAATGGCCCACCGCTTTGACCTTCTGCTTGCCCACTCGCAAGAAGCACTCTTTCTCCATCGTCTTGGTCTCTTTGGCGTCCGAGAGTGCATCGTTCGGAGCCATGCGCACGGCGAGCACGATATGTTTGCCCGGATTCTGACTGATGTACGTCCGGTAGTCGTCTTCGTCAGACCGGGCTTCGCCCTTGATCTCAGCTCGCAGGAACAGTTGCTCCTCCGCCTCACGAAGTGGACGCGCCGAGGCCAGGAAAGCGATGACCGTGCCACTGGCGGTGGGACCACCCCAGGGCGACTGCGTCATCAAGACTTCGATTTCGGCGTTGGTCCATTTGGCCGGGGTTTTAGTTTCCCAGAATGGCGCCTGCGCCAATTGCTGGAATAGAAGAAGGAGGCCGAGGAAGTGCATCGAACCGGCGCCTACGCGGTCTCGTAAAGCCAGGCCGAGAATTTGGCGCCGCGGAGTTGCCCCTCAATGCTGGGCCACACTTTTTGGTGATCGGCGGTTGCCACCCAAGTCACGCGCTGCGCCTCGGTTTGAAAGCTGATCACCAACCGGTACGGCCAGCTCTTTGGGCCTTCGCCCGCTTTGGCGGCCTGGAACCTGAGTAGTTTCACTTCGACAAAGCCGGGCTGCCTGCTAATCGTTGGCCGGAAAATCTTCTCGAAGTTCGCCTCCATGATGGCTTCCTTGCCGGGAATGACATCGAGGTCGCAATGCAATTGGATCGGTTTGCCGGCGGCGGCGGTGGCGGCCGCGGGAAGGGCGGCCAGCGCGGCGGATGCCATGGTCTTCAAGGAATAGCGTCGGTTCATCATATCCGGGATTCTATCATCCGGCGATCGAGCGAATCCGGGCAAGAACAATAGGAACGCGACCTTGGCTGCTCGCGCCTCCAGGAAAATTGCCCGGCAACCAGGACAGGAAATCATCGTCTTCAAGCAGCGCAGCGAAGCGTTCGGCGAGAAAGGACCGTGCCTGTGCGTCGGTGTTTTCCAGGCCCGGCAACTCCGGGCGTCCGTCGATCACACTGACAATGTCTTCCATGTCCTGGCTCACGTAGTATTCGCCGTTACCGCGCGCTTGAAATGCCACGAGCTTGGTCGCCAGAAACAAAGGGCCAGAGATGAGCCTGATTTTCAGATCCGGCGCCAGTTCAAACCAACGCGCCTGGGGAATTGCGGCATACCATTCGTTGGTGAACCCGAGCGGCGCGTTCGTCGATGGCATTACGTCAAGGATTAAGTCGCCGGAGACCCAGCGGCAGATCGGAGCGCCTTCGCTGCCGTCCTCCAGAAAACCCGCGTCTCGAAGCCGGTCCCCGAGAGACGAATATTGGCCGTACGTGGGAACCTCGGCGATCACATCGACGTCTCGCGTGACGCACGGTGGAGTGCTGGCAGGGCCGGTCATCAACAAACCGGTGGCACAGCCGCCCGTGAATACGAACTCCGGCAGCAACGGCCCCAAGCGGCGCGCCACGGCTTCGGTGAGCGCGTGATTCGGGTTCACTTCGGCGGCGCCGCCATCGGCTTGGATAGACGCAGCGTGAGTTCCTTCTCCGCATACTGCCGCTCCCGCACCCGGCCATCCCGGATCGCGTCAATCAGCGCGAGCAACTCATAGAGTGCAGGATCCTGGCGCGCCGCTTTGGGAACACATTTGCTGAGGGGCGAGAATTCAAAGCCGCGGACGGTTCCCTCCGGGTCCGGCCAAACGGGAGGGGGATCGGAGTCCGGCGCGAACTCCTTATTCATCGGCGGCGCGGCGTAGGCGGTGGGAGTCCCGCGGGTGAGTGAACCGCGCTCCGGCGGGAAGGCATACTTCACGCCGTGCACCAGGAATTCAAGCAAGTTGCGACGGTCCACGCGAAACGTCGAGTCCAGTCGATTGATCAGCTTGGCGGCCTGGGCGCGCTTCACGGCGCCGTGAACCTCAGAGGCGCTCATTGCGAGCGAGGCGGCCAGCGTAGCGTAGGTAGGGCGCGGGGAAGGTGGCAGCATGGCCAACTTGAGGCTCACTACGATGTCTTGCGCTTTGATTTCCATGCCGTTCATGATTCTATTCTATACTATATTGTGTTCGTGAATCGCGAATAGTGAATGGAGGATACCGTTCGGGGCGGCCTGCGGTATCCTCTCTTCGATGGCACCTCTCTTCGATGGCATCAGACTTTTTGACTGCCGCCTGCGTCTTTCTGAATGTGAGCACGGAGTAATGCCCGTTTGATCTTCCGCGAGGTCGAAGACCGGGACCTGGTGGCCAAAGCCCGCCGGGGGAATGTGGACGCCTACAACCTATTGGTGTCCCGCTGGGAGCGTCGTGTCTTCAATTACATTCTTCGTCTGGTGAGGAATCGTGAAGATGCGATGGACATCGCGCAGGATGCTTTCCTGAAGGCTTACCAGAATTTGGGAAAGCTGGACGACCCGAGCCGTTTCGCGCCGTGGCTGTTTCGGATTGCGCATAACGAATCCTTCTCCTTGTTGCGCAAGTCGAAACCGGAGGTGGGGGAACTGGGAGAACCGGAACCTCTGCCTCCGGGGCCGCGGATGCTGCCGATCGAGACGTCCATTGCCGTGAACGCGGCGTTGGAGCGATTGAGTCCGGAACAGAAAGAGGCGGTCGTGTTGAAGGTGTATCAGGGGTTCAAGTTTGAAGAGATGGCCGAAATTCTCGGCTGCCCCGTCTCCACCGTCAAATCGCGGGTCTACACCGCGCTCGACCTGTTGAAAGGCACGCTCGCCCCGGTGGCGTAGCACGAAAAGTGAGAGAGAAGCCGATATGAGTTGCGCATCCTACGATTTGAAGGCCTATCAGTTGGGCGAAGCGAGCGTGGCCGAACGCCGCGACATTGAGCAGCACGCACGCGCCTGCCGCACCTGCTCCGATGAACTCGCGCAACTTAATCTCATGCAAGCGGCAATGATGAGCGTGCGCGACGAGGATCCGCCGCGACGCATCGCTTTCGTATCCGACAAAGTTTTCGAACCTAAGTGGTACAAGCGCCCGCTTGGGGCTGCGTGGGGCTTCGGCGCCATGGCCGCACTGGCCGGCGCGATCATGTTTCATGCGCTCTGGAACCCGGGCGCGATCGTCACCACCCATCCTTTAGAAACGATCGTGCGAAAGTCGCCGCCAATGGCGCCCGCCGGTTTGACGCGTGCGGCTGTGGAATCGATGGTGCAGAACGCGGTCCTGGAAGCCGATGCACGCGGCGAGAAGCGGGCCCGGCAACTGCTGGCTGAATCGGAAAAGCGCCACGAACTGGAGCGCGCCGAAATGATGGCGGGCATCCGCGTCAGCTTCGAAGAACTATCCAAGCGCTACAACAACTTATATAAGATGACCGCCAGCGCGGATCTCGGGGCCGGGCGATGAAGCGGTTGGCTGCCCTTTTCGCCGTCACTATGCTCACGGCGGCGGCTCCACGAATTCCGCGACCCGCCATGCAAGCCGTCGAACGCAGCTTCGATCAACGCTTCCAACAGTTCAACGTCGACGATCCGATCGAAGTACTGGGCCCGGCGCGCGGAGTTTATGTCGACAAGTTCGGCGTCATTCTATCGGCCGAGGTCAACCTCGTAGTTACGGCCATCACGCCGTTCCGCCCGCAGATCAGCGGGGAGCAAGTCGAAAAGCTTCGCCAAAAGAAGTTAGCGCGTCTGCCCGAGGTGCGCAAGATGATGCGCGACACGTTGGTCTCAGCCGCCACGCAACTCAAGGCGCTGGGGCCGGACGAACAGGTCGTCGTGGGCCTGACCTTTTTCCATCGCTCGTTTGAAGCCGTCAAAGACCTGCCGGGACAGATCGTAATGCAAGCGCCCAAGCGCGTTTTGGCCGACTACGAAGCGGGCCGCATCAAGCAATCCGCGCTCGAAGCCGCTATTCAGGAACAGGTGTACTAGAATCCCATGCGGCTTGGCGAGATGCTGATCGCGCGCGGCCTGATCGGCGACGACGAACTTAATCAGGCGCTCGAACTCCAGAAGGAGCGCGGCGACAAAATCGGAAAAATCCTGATCGATCTGGGCTTCGTGGCGCAGCGCGAAATTCTCTCCGCACTGGGCGAACAGCTTTCGGTTCGAGTGGTCGCGCTGGAGGGCCCGCCGCCGGTTACGCCTGAAACCGAACGCCTCTCGGCCCGGTTTCTGCGGCAGTTTCGTTGTATCCCGATTGGCTTCGACGACACGTCGCTTTCGTTGGCGATGGCCGACCCGCTCGACTTTGAGACGATCGCCGCCGTTCGCCACGTCACTGGCCTCAAGATCTCACCGGTCCTGGCATCCGAGCAGGAAATCATCGACAGTGTCGACCGGTACTACGGCACGGCCGCGAAGCCCGAAGCGGCGACCGGGCTGATCGACGACGCCGAAGCTGGCGAAGACCTCGAGCATCTGCGCGATATGGCGAGCGAGGCGCCGGTGATTCGCCTGGTGAACGCCATGGTCGCGTCGGCCGTTGAGAAGCGCGCCTCCGACATTCATATCGAACCGTTCGAAAAAGAGTTTCGCATCCGCTATCGCGTCGACGGCGTGCTGCAACAGCAGGAGTCGCCTCCGCGCGAATTGAAAGCCGCCATCATTTCACGCGTGAAGCTGATGGCCAAGCTCAACATTGCCGAACGGCGCCTGCCGCAGGACGGTCGTATCAAGATCCGCACACTGGGCCGCGAAGTGGATTTGCGCGTTTCGACGCTGCCTACGTTGTATGGCGAAAGCGTTGTGATGCGCTTGCTGGACCGGTCGGCGGGCGATTTCTACGACCTTCCTAAGCTTGGCTTCACTCCGGACATGCTGTCGTTGATGGTGCACTTCGCACAGCTTCCGCATGGAATTTTTCTCGTCACCGGACCCACGGGCAGCGGTAAATCGACCACGCTGTACTCGGCTCTCAAGCGCATCAATCTGCCGGACAGGAAGATCATCACGATTGAAGACCCGGTCGAATATCAGATGGACGGGATCAACCAGATCCATGTGAATCCGCAGATTGGGCTCACGTTCTCAGCCGGGCTCCGTCATATCGTGCGCCAGGATCCGGACGTCATCATGGTGGGCGAAATCCGCGATCGCGAAACGGCCGACATCGCGATCCGCGCCGCGCTGACCGGCCACTTGGTGTTTTCAACGCTCCACACCAATGACGCGCCGAGCGCTATCACTCGCCTTACCGACATGGGCGTGGAGAATTACCTGCTGACCTCGTCGCTGGTCGCCGTGCTGGCGCAGCGTCTGGTGCGCGTTATTTGCCCACGTTGCAGGCAACCCGACGGCCAAGCCCTCGCGCCAAGCGGAGAGATGGTCGAGTCCTTCCGGGGCGCTGGCTGCGAGAACTGCTTCAACTCCGGTTATCGCGGGCGAGTCGGCATCTTCGAAATGATGCAACTCAACGACGAAATCCGCCGCCTGATTATGAAGAACGAAGATGCGTCGATCCTCACTGCAGCGGCGCTCCGCAATGGAATGCACACGCTGCGCGAGGACGGCTGGGGCAAGATTGCCGCCGGCGTTACGACGGTGGACGAAGTGATGCGCGTCACGCAGGAGTTCTAAGTTGGCCGCTACGACCACCAGCTTTCATTTCCGCGCGGTGACTCCGGACGGCAAGGTCCGCACGGGGAGCCTCGCGGCGGAAACCGAAAAGTCGGTGGCCACGGAGTTGCGGCGCCAGGGACTGACGCCTGTCTTCATCGGCATGCAGCCCCAGGCGACGGGATTGCAGTGGAAGCTGCCGCAGTTTGGATCGAAGCAACGCAAGGGCGTGCTCTTCTTCACGCAGGAAATGGCGACGCTGCTCACCTCCGGCATTCCACTGGACCGCGCTTTGCAGATCGCCGTTGAACTGACCGAGCAGACCGAGTTCAAGGCGACGCTCCAGGAAACTCTCCGCGCGATCAAAGGCGGCAAGTCGCTGGCTGAGTCGCTCGCCGCGCATCCTGGCCACTTCTCCGATCTCTACATTAATATGGTGCGCGCGGGCGAAGCCTCGGGTTCGCTCGCACAGGTGTTCGAGCGCCTGGCTGAGTTTGAGCGCACGCGCGACGAGTTGCGGAATTACATTATCGGGTCGATGGTTTACCCTGCCTTGTTGTCGGTGGTGGGCCTCGCGTCCATCCTCGTATTGATGTACTTCGTCGTGCCGCGTTTTGCCGACGTATTTGGAAATGGGCAGCTCAAAATGCCGCTGCCGATGCAGATCATGATCGGGCTCTCCGATTTCACGCGGACCTGGGGTTGGCTGGCGTTCGTCGGCGCGGCTTTGGGCGTCGCGGGTTTTCGCGCCTATGTGGCCACTCCGGAAGGCCGGCTCGGGTGGGACACGACACGACTCCGCATCCCGGGTCTTGGCGACGCGTTGCGCAAGGCCGAGACCGCGCGTTTTGCCCGCGCGATGGCTACACTGGTCTCAAATAACGTGCCGCTCGTGCAGTCCGTCAACATCGCGCGTGCGATTTTGGGCAACAAGCGCATCGCCAACTCGCTCGACTCGGTTACTCAGGGAATCAAGCGCGGCGAAGGCATCGCCGAGCCACTACGCCGCACGGGTCAGTTTCCAGCGCTCGCCGCGCATTTGCTCAGCGTCGGCGAAGAAACGGGCCGGCTGGATGCGATGTTTTCGCGTATGGCCGACATCTATGAGGTAGAAACCCGCGAGTCCATCAAGCGCTTCACGGCTCTCTTCGAGCCGCTTGTCATTTTGGTTATGGGCGTGGTGGTGGGCGCGTTGATCTTGAGCATGCTGATTGCGATCACGAGTATCAACGAGGTGGCCGGGTAAATGAAATATCGTGAGCTGGAAAAACTGAAACCTATGAAACTTCGAAGAAGAAGACTCGCCCAGGCGGGCGTTACGCTGATCGAAATGCTCGTCGTCGTGACGATCATCGCTCTGTTCGCCGCCATCGTGGGGCCAAGCCTGTTCAGCAAGGCAGACCAGGCCCGTAAAGTCGCCACGCGCTCGCAGATCGATGCGTTCATGACGGCGCTCGGCTCCTATAAGCTCGACACCGGAGTGTTCCCCGCCACCGAGCTTGGCCTGAGTGCGCTCCGCGCCAAGCCGGCCAGCGTGAATCAATGGAACGGTCCGTACCTGCCGAAAGAAATTCCGCTCGACGCCTGGGGGCATCCGTTCCTGTACAAATATCCAGGCGATCATGGCGACGAGCCTGAGCTGATTTCGACCGGCGCCGACGGCCAACCCGGCGGTGAAGGCATCAATGCCGACATTGTCAGCTGGAAGAACTAGATCGCGGCGCGGCGTCACGCTCATCGAGATGCTGATGGTGGTGTTCATCATCAGTCTGATGGCGGGCGTGACGTTCCCGGCCATCACGTCGGGCGTCGACTCGTTGCGGCTCCGCACGGCGGGCGAAGAAGCGGCCAGCATGCTGACGGCCGCGATGAACCGCGCCGAACGCCGCCGCGTTGCCGTCGAGGTCGCCATTTCGCCCATCGACAATGCGATGTCGCTTACCTCGGTTGAGCCCGGCTACAGCAAGCGATTCAGCCCAGGCGATGGGGTAACGATCGCCGCCGTCCTGCCGCGTGTACCTGCCGACCCGCGCTTGCCTCGCCGATTTCTGGTCTATCCGGGCGGCTCGGCCCCGCGCCTCGGCTTGATCCTTGTGAACGCTCGCGGCATGAGGCGATTGGTGAGGCTGGATCCCGTTACCGGAGTCGCCGAGTCACGCCTGCTTGAGCCGAACGAGGAAATCCTGCCATGAACGGACGGCGTCGCAGGCACCGGAGAGGATTCACACTGCTCGAAGTGATGGTGGCTACCACGATCATGGCGTTGGCGGTCGTGACCCTGCTTTCGGCGCTCACTACTTCGCTCCGCAACGCGTCTCAATTGCTCGACTCCGATAAAGCCGCCATGATCGGCAAGCAGACGCTCGATGCGCTGCTGGTCGAAACCAACCTCCCGCCCGGAGAAGTTATCCAGGGCCAATTCAAGCCCAACGAGACGGGCCTGACTGGAGGCTGGCGCGCCCGCGTGGAGCCGTTTGAGAGCGCAGGCGGCGTGCGTGGCCGCGTCGATCGAGTCGCGCTTGAGATCTGGTGGCAACGCGGCTTGGGCCGCCGCACGATGCAGTTGGAAGGCTTCCGGCGAACGCCCACGGTAGGGTTGCAATGACGAGCGCTCTTCGCCGGAAGCGCCGTCACCAACGGGGCGTGACCCTGATCGAGATGCTGGTCGCAGTGATGTTAGTCAGTCTGCTCTCGACCGGGCTGTTGTATGCAATGCGTCTTGGCATCAACGCGCTGGAACAAACCAACCGCAAGTTCACCGACAACCGCCGCGCGCTCGGCTCACTCCGGGTGCTTAACCAACAACTCGCCGCCATCATACCGGCCCAAGTTTCGTGCAAGGGAACATCTTTGGATGGGGACCTCGCTCCCGTCTTCTTCCGGGGAGCCCGCACGTCCGCGCAATTTGTCACCGGCTACACGCTGGAGGAAGCCGGCCGCGGCTACCCGCGCATCGTCGAGTACATGGTGATTCCGGGTGAAGCGGCCCGTGGCGGCGGCTTTCGTCTGGTCATGCAGGAGTCGCCCTACACCGGTCCTCAGTCGTTGTCCGTGTTTTGCTCGGGCACCGGCATGGATCCATTGCATCGTGCACCGGTCTCGCTTTTGCGTCCGCCCACTCTGGGCGCCCGGCCCTTTGTCATTGCCGACCAACTAGCCTACTGCCGAATTTCCTATCAACGCGTTCACCCGGTCACGTTTCAGCGCGATTGGGCCGACGCACACGCGGGCGCGGCGCTGCCCGCCGCAATTCGAATCGAGATGGCCCCGCTCCGGCCCGATGCGGCGCGCGTGCAACTCTCCACCACTACGATTGCCCTGCGCGTAACACGCAACACCTATGAGGCGTATGCCGACATCGATGAGCCGCAGCAATAAACGTTTTAAACAAAACCGGGGCGGCGCGTTGCTCGCGGTGCTTTGGCTCTCGGCGGCGCTTTCGGCCATTGCCTTCTCAGTCGCCTCGTCTGTCCGCGCCGAAACCGAGCGGGCTTCGACGCTCTCAGAGAGCATCCGCGCCGGTTATCTCGCGTCCGGGGCGGTGGAAGGCGCCATCCTCAAAATCCAGGGAGCGCGCAATTCTTCGCGGTCATCGCCCGCACGGTTTCACTATTCCTTCGCCACTGGCGAAGCGGATGTGGAAGTGATTCCCGAGACTTCGCGGCTGGATATCAATCACGCCAAACATCAGGATCTGGCAAATTTGATGCTCGCCTTAGGAGCCGATCCCGAGCGCTCTCAAGCGATTGCGGCGGCTATCGTGGACTGGCGCCAGCCCGGTGGCCGCTTTGACGACTACTACTTGCGGCTCACTCCGTCTTTTCGGCCACGGCATGCGTCTTTTCAAGAGATTGAAGAAGCCATTTGGGTGCGAGGCATGACTCCCGATCTGTTCCACGGAAATTACGCACGCGAACCGCGCACAGGCAGGTTGATCCGGCTCGGCGCGTTCAAGGACTCCGTTTCGGTGTATGGCTCGATCGATAAGTTCGACGCCAACGGGATAGAGCCCGCGCTGCTTCGTTCCTTCGGCGCATCGGTGGAGGGCGCGGCAGCGTTCGTTGTTGAACGCGAACGGCAGCCACTGGCGACCGCCGGGGAACTAGGGCGGGTGGCGATGATGTCCGGGCCGGCTACCGGCCGTCTGACAGTCATGGGAAACAGCATCTATACGCTCCGCGCGACTGCTCGCATCCGCCTTCCCAACAACCGCCTCTCTGACGTTTCGCGCACCGTATCGGCCCAGGTGAAATTCAGAATGCCCGACTTTCCACCCGCCTATCAAGTACTGCGTTGGGATGACCAGGCTTTCTCTCCGGGCTACTCGGAGGCTCGCGCGTGGCGGTAGAAGAGTCCGCTCCGCAGGCCGCCGCCGAAGCGCCTCTCCGACCCGCAGCCCCAGCCGGCGGCGCGCGCAAGTGGCTCGCCATTGGCACGGGCGTGGGCATCGAAATTGCGGGCGAAGACTTGCGAGTAGTGATAGCGCGCGTGCGTCCCGGTGGCGTGGAAGTCGTGGCGCATTGCACCATCGAGCGATTCGAGAGCCGGTCCGCCGTCGAGTGGGGCGCAGAGTACGCCGCTTTCGCAAAACGTGCGCAGGCCGCCGCCTTGCCGGTGACAGTGCTGCTGCCGAGGCGTGAAGTAGTGGTGCGGCATTTGCAACTGCCGGGCGTCGACGCCAAGGAACTTGGCTCAGCCGTGAGCTGGCAAGTCGACTCGCTACATCCCTACGCGGATCAGCCGGTAGCGCATGCCTGGGCGCGTTTGGGCGAGTCCTCACAAATCATGGTCGGACTGGTGCGGCAAGAAGTGATCGACCACTACGCCAACCTGTTCACCGAAGCCGGGCTCAAGCTCGCGAGCATTACATTTTCCGCCGCCGCTCTTTACTCGGCCAGCCGCATTCTGGTCACGCCGCCCGCGGCATTCCTCGCCTTACGTTCCGACGGCGCGCTGCTCGAAGCCTACGGAGAAAGCGCCGCGCGGCCGGTATTTTCAACTTGGTTTGACGATCTTCCCGCCGGTGTTGAGCCGCGGGCGCTGGCAGAAATGCGAGCCGATGCCGATCTCGTGACCGGCCGTTTCACAGATCTACTGCCGCCTCTGCGACGCGCGCCCGCTGAAACGTTTGAGACGGAAACGATGTCGCTGGCGCTCGCCGCCGCCATCGCCAACGCCTGCCCGCGCCTGGCGCTCGATGCCAATTTGCTGCCGGCCGAACGGCGGACCCAGAGCGCGCGCTGGGTCTACATTCCGACTATTATTCTGGGCGCGCTCGTGGCCGTGGCGGCCTTGCTGCTGGCCTGGCAGCCGGGCTATCAGGAGCGGGAATATTTGAAACGTCTGAGTGTCGAAATCGACAAACTGCAACCGCGGGCGCAACAAGCCGCCAAGCTCGACTCGGCCGCCTTGGACGCCCGGCGCCGCATGGACCTGCTCGATGAATTCCGCCGGCGTTCGCAAGCCGATGCCGATGCCTTGCGAGAGTTGACTAACTTACTGCAACCGCCCGGGTGGGTCCAATCGCTGTCGATGACGCGAACGGAGATTCAGGTGGCGGGCGAAGCCGAACAGGCGGCCGCATTGATCAAAGTCCTGGATGGCTCCCCGCTCTTCAAGGATTCGTCGTTCTCAAATTCAGTCACGCGCAACGGCGCGGCCGAAGGCTTCATCATCCGCACCCATCGCGAAGGCCCCGGCACAGGAGAAGCGCAGTGATGAAATTGGAAGCGCGAGACCGGCGAGCCTTGCAGTTGTTGGGCGGAGCGTTGGTTGTTATGGCCATTATTTACTTCTGGCCTGCCGCGGCCGGTGAAGTCGTGCAGCCGGTCGAGTCGTCCGCGCCTATGGCCGAACGCCGCCTCGAAAAGCTTCGTGAATTAGCGGCCACTCTGCCGGGAAAACAAAAGCTGCTCGACGGCGTCATGGCTCAGTTGAAGACGCGCGAGAAGGGGTTGATTGAAGCCGAGACGCCGGCACAGGCTCAGGCGCAACTTTCGCAAGTGATCCGCAAATTAATGCGCGCGCAATCGCCGCCGATGGAAACCGGCCAAGTCGAGTTGGGCTCGGTCCAGCCGCTCGGCCAGGACTATGGCGAAGCGATTCTAACGATCAGCACCAACTGCCGGATTGAACAACTAGTGAATCTGCTGGCGGACGTGAGCCGCCAACCCGAGGCAATGTCGACGCGAGAGTTGCGTATCCTGGCGGCGGACCCCCGCCAGAAAACCATCGGAGTCCGGTTGACGATTTCCGCCGTGCTGCCCAAGCGGCTAGTAGCGGCCGCCGATCAGAGGCGAGCGGCGATGGGAGGAAATGCGTTTTGACCCGCAAATTGGCTTTCTTGAATTTGCTTTTGGTAGCGCTGCTGGGAGCGGCTGGCTGGCAGCTTCGCGAACGCTGGCGGGAAACCGGGGCTCGGCATGAGGCGCAGTTGAAGCGCCTGGTGGCAACGCCGCCTTCGCCCGGCGCGCCCGTGGTAGAGGGCGTCAAGCCGGTCGAAGCCGCGAACTATTCCGACGTGGCTCTGAAGATGATGTTCTCCAAAGATCGCAACCCGAATGTGGTTGTCGAAGAGGCCCCTCCACCGGTTCCAGATCCAATTCCGACTTTTCCGTCGGTGTACGGCGTCATGGAGATAGGAGGCCCAATCACGGTGTTCATGTCCGACGGCACATCCAACGCGCAGAAGGGCTACCGGCCTGGCGATAAAGTCGGACCGTTCAAGCTCCTGTCGGCCACGCGCACTGAATTCGTCCTCGGTTGGAAAGACAAGACGTTCAACAAGACGCTGGCCGATTTGAAGCCGCAACCGGGACAACAAAGCGCTGCGGCGGCCGCGGCGGGCGGCCCCTCCGCGCCAGTGGCGCAGTTGCCTTTGAACGGGAGTGTCGCGCCCGGGACCTCCGACAGCAAGGCCAAGGACGCTCAAAAGGATTTGATCAAGGACGGCATGATCGACACCGGCGCCGTGAATCGCGCTTGTGTCCCGGGCGACGCCTCCCCAGCCGGGACCGTTACCGCCGGTTATCGCAAGGTGACACGCGCGTCGATGTTCGGCCAAGTCTGCTATTGGGAACCGGCTCGATAAGGCGTCAGAAAAGGATCTCGAAGTATGAAAAACATTTTGCTCGTAATTTGTTTCGCTGGCCTGGCGCTGGCGCAGAATAAGAACGCCGCTACGGCCAAGTCCACGGGGGCTACCGCTAAGAAAAGCGCGACGGAATCGCCTCGGCCCCTGACCACCGGGGCTGTCACGATTCCCAAAGACGCGGTCGAAATCGAGCCCGGCCTGTTCCAGGCGAAAGACGATTCCGGCAAGGTCTGGCACTACACGCGCACGCCGTTCGGCGTCCGGCGATTCCAACCTGAGAACGTCGCGGACACGACCGCCGAAGACGCTTCGCGCATTTCAGTGGCAGGCGAAGATAACGGCGTGATCAAGTTCACCCGCAAGACACCCTTCGGCACCGCGGGATGGACTAAGAAGAAAGACAACTTGAACGCGGCGGAGAAGATGGCGGTCGAGCGCTCGGCTCGGCAAAAAGACTCTGGCGCCGCCACGGCTACGGCCGCCAAGCCCGCCCTCTAAAGCGGAGAGCTAAAAACGGATGCGAGCGATCTTTGCGTGTTTCCTCGGGTTTACTCAGGTTTGGGCACAGCAGCAGACAACGCCAGCCCAGCCCGGCGGAGCCACGACTTATCAGTTTGGCCAGCCACAAGGCGGCGATGCTGAACGGCCCCGCCCGGCTGCCCAGGGTGTCGTCGCCGTGCCTCAGGCAACTCCGGCGGTTCCTCCGGCGGCAGCGGCTGCCAAGCCGCAGGCTGACGCGCAATCTGCGGGAACAACCGCGGCCGCTCCCCCACCGGCTCAGACGGCAACTCCGCCTCCCAGCACCGCTTCCACCGGCAATCTCAATCTCAACAACGCCTCTTTGGTGGACGTGGTGGAAGCGCTGTGCCGGACACTCAAGTTCAATTACATTCTCGATCCGCGCGTCAAAGGCAGCGTCACATTGAACACGTATGGCGACACCAAGTCGCTGGATGCGCGCACACTGCTCGACTTGTTGCTGCGGATCAACGGCGCGACGATGGTCCAAGTCGGTGAGGTCTATCGCATTGTGCCGGTGACGGAGGCGAATCGTATGCCGTACCCGCCCTCGTCGGCCAACGCGAATGCAATACCGGATGACGAGCAGACCATGCTCAATCTGATCTTTCTGAAATACGCCGCCGTGGCGGAAGTTCAGAAACTGGTGGAGCCCTTTATCGGCGAAGGCGCCAAAGTATATAACTACCCGCCGGCGAACCTGCTGTTCCTGCTCGACTCCCGCCGTAACATCCGGCGAACGATGGAAGTGATTTCGATGTTCGACTCCGATACGCTGGCCCGGCAGCGTGTCCGTTTGTTCGACGTGAAATACGGGAGCCCAGCGGCGATCGTCAAGGAGCTGGAAGAAATTCTCAAGGGGATCTCGCTCACTAACAACAGCTCGGTACGATTCCTGCCGGTCGACCGGATCAACACGATCATCGCGGTTGCGCCGAATCCGGGCGCCTTCGAGGAAGTGGAGAAGTGGATCGCCAAACTGGATGTCGAAAACAAAGTGACAGCCGGTTCGGTGGATAACTTCGTCTACCGGGTCAAATATGGGCGAGCGGAAATGCTGGCGATGGTCATTATGAGCCTCTACATGGGCGGCGGCTACGGCGGCATGGGCATGATGGGCGGCATGATGGGCATGGGCGGCATGGGTGGAATGATGGGCGGCATGGGCGGCATGGGCGGCATGGGCATGATGGGTGGGATGGGCGGGGGCTATGGCGGCGGCATGATGGGTGGCATGGGCGGCGGTTATGGCGGCGGCATGATGGGGATGGGCGGCGGTTACGGCGGCGGGATGATGGGTGGCATGGGCGGCGGCTATGGCGGCGGGTACGGGCCGGGACTCATCCCGGGCATGACTCCCGGTATGGGCTACGCGCCGCAAGGTGGTCAAGGCGGCGGAGCTTCGGGCGCAGCGGGCGGGACCGGTTCACGAGCCGCGACGGGCGATCAGACCGGCACGTACCTGTCGGGGCAGCAGCAACAGGGCCCTCCGGTCAACATTCCTCGAATCATTCCGAACCCAATGGATAACACGCTCCTGATTCAAGCGACACCGCAGGACTATCAGGGGATCCTGAAATTACTCCGCGATCTGGATATCGCGCCTCGCCAGGTGCTGATTGACGCCAAGATCTACGAAGTTTCTTTGACCGGCGCATTCGCCAGCGGTGTGAGCGCCGTGCTGCAGAAGCGATCGTCGGGGGGCGTGGCGGGACTGAGCCGCGATCTCGTCGGCACGGTGGGCGGTTCGGGAGTGTTGCTGACCGCCGGCGCGCTGGTAGGCCATAGTAGAGAACTGTTAGGGCTGTTATCTCTGCAGGAAAACGCCACGAAAGCCAAAGTGCTCTCTTCCCCCAGCGTGATCGCCACCGATAACATCTCGGCTTCCATCAGCGTTGGCCTTGAGGTCCCAACCCTCAGTGCCACCAGCGTCTCACCGATTCAGTCGGGCGGTAATTCCGTGTTTGCCAATAGCATCCAATCGCGAGCCACCGGCGTCACGTTGAACGTGACAGCCCGCGTCAACCCCAGCGGAATTGTGACGCTGGTAATCA
Source organism: Acidobacteriota bacterium (assembly GCA_043755595.1). GTDB lineage: Bacteria > Acidobacteriota > Terriglobia > Bryobacterales > Bryobacteraceae > VFZP01. The sequence continues at coordinate 54,066 of JAYUSQ010000272.1, forward strand.
ATCAGGAAGTGAGCGCTCCCCAAGCGCCGCCGACGAGTGGGCAAATTCAATCTCCGTCATTCTCGCGACGTTCGGTCAACACACAAGTGACCGTCCAGGATGGCGACACCATCGCGATCGCCGGCATCATCAACGAAAGTTCGGCATCCTCCAGCGGTGGAATTCCTATCCTCCACAAGCTGCCGATCATCGGGGCGGCCTTCGGGAACCGGTCCTATAATCACGACCGGACCGAACTGATAATCTTCATGACTCCCCGCGTGATCTACGATACGAACCAGATCCAGGAAGCCAGCGATGAATTGCGGTCACGGCTGAGGAAGCTGTCGAAGATGGTGAAAGACTAATTTCCAGGCCGATTTGGCCTGACCGTGAAAGCCGGCGAAGATTTCGAAGAGTCGCGAGCCTTCGCCGCGCGCTAGACTGAAAGCACGGATGCAAATACTCCAAGCCGGGGGCCACAAGATGCTCTACCTCGAACTCGACACCGAGGTCCTGGGAGATATCTGCAAGCAGATGGGCCTGGAATGCGAAATCCGCGATTCCAAGCGCAACCTTACCGTCCACGCGACGGCTCCGGGACGGCAATCCCCGCTGCTGCTGTTCGACGCGCGCGATCCTGGAAATCTCGGTTGGTTTGCGCGATGCCAGTTTTATGTGGACGGCCAGACGGCCAACGTTCTACAGACGCCGATCAGTGTCGCTAATCAGAAGGACGCCCGCGGCTACGTGCTGCCGACCGCGATTCGCCTGCAGATTAACAAGGAATTGCCCTCCAGCTTTAAGATGCCAGGCCGGCAACCGGTCAACGAGCAAATCGTCTACGGCGTCTTCTACAATTTTCTCAACGCACTACTCAACGACGGCGTGGCGGTTTGCGGGGGCGCGCTGGTGCGTCCGTTGGCTGGGCGTGGGGATAGCAACGGCCCACGCGGTTAGGGCGTCCAATCCATCGTGACCTTCCGCTTGTTCGCTCTTCTCTCCTGCGGCGCCGTGCTGGCCGCGCAGACACCGATTCTGCCGCTGAGTGAAGTTCGACAAGGGATGCGGGGCGTGGGCAAGACGATCTTTCAAGGCGACCGCATCGAAGAATTTCAAGCGGAAATTTTGGGCGTGCTTGAGAACGCCGGGCCCAAACAATCGATCATCCTGGCGCGGCTTTCCGGCGGTCCACTGGAAAGGTCGGGCGTGCTGCAAGGGATGAGCGGCAGTCCCGTCTATGTGAACGGGCGGCTGATGGGCGCGGTCGCTTTGTCGTTTGCATTTTCCAAGGACCCGATCGCCGGCATCCGGCCGATTGAAGAGATGCTGCGCGTGGGCTCTGGCGGACGAGCGCTGAACGTGGCCAAGCTGGAAGACCTGGTGGCTAAGCCCTATGAAATGGGCGGCGGCTCACGCTTGATTGAAGTGGCGACACCGCTCTCGCTCTCCGGTTTCACCGCTTCGACGATCGAACACTTCGCTCCGCAGTTGCGCGCGCTGGGACTGGAGCCGATGCAGGGTACGCTCGGTGGCGGAGCGGCAACCGGTAATCGCCCAGCGGCGGGCAAGCGGTTGGAGCCAGGTTCGATGATCAGCGTGCAACTGGTCAGCGGAGATCTGAACGTGGCGGCCGACGGCACGGTAACGCATCTTGACGGCAACCGGATTTATGCCTTCGGTCACCGGTTCCTGGCGGTCGGCCCGACCAGCTTGCCTTTCTCCCGCAGCGAGGTCCTGACGCTGCTGCCGAACCTGAATACCTCATTCAAGATTTCGGCGGCCAAGGAATGGGTGGGCTCAATCACGGGTGACTATAGCGCGGCGGTGGCGGGCGAAGTGGGACGGCACGCATCGCTGGTGCCGGTGACCCTGGCCGTGAATGGCAAGCAGAATTACAAGTTCAATCTGGTGGAGGATCGGCTCCTGACGCCGTTTTTTCTTCAGATGGCGATGTACTCGGCGATTGAAGCGACCGAACGCACGGCCGGGTCGGGTACGGTGGCGGTGCGCGGCGCGATTGAATTCGTCTCAGGCCAACGCGTGCGCGTCGACAACATTTATTCCTCCGACAACGGCGCGCCGCTCCCGTCTTCGCTGGCCGCTTCGATTCCGTTGAGCTATGCGATGCAAAGTGGATACCCGGAGTTCAAGGTCAAGAATCTGGATCTCCGCGTGGAGACCGACGACAACAAGCGCCAATACTACGTGGACCAATTCTGGACGTCTCGCAGCACGGTGAAGCCTGGCGAGGCCGTGGATCTGCACGTTACGCTGAGCGGGCAAGGCGGCGTGGAAGTGAAACGGTCTGTCACATGGCGCGTGCCAATCGGCGCGGCCATCGGTACGCTGCAATTAACCGCGACCGACGCGATGTCGACCAACGTGGCGGACTATTCCCACATTCTGACGCAGGCGCCAAATAAGAGCGCGCAAATTTCAAGCATGCTGAACGGCTTACGTTCCAACGACACTATCACGATCCGGGTGTGGAAGTCCGAGTCGAGCTATCTGGTGCAGGGTCAAAGCCTGCCCTCTCCGCCACCGTCGTTAGCGCTGTTGCTCAAGCGTACGCCCGGAGCCGCCGCGCCCGGTGCGAGCTCTAAACTTGCCGAGTTCGATTTCAAAGTTGACGCGCCCATCACCGGCTCGCGCATCGTTCAATTGGAAGTGAAGGAATGACCAAGGCCGTTGTCTGCGGCGCACTGCTCGCCACGCTGGCTTACGCCGCCTCTCCCACCGCTTGGGAGATGACCAGCTATCAGGATTTTCTGAAGGCGAAGTTCTCAGGCTTGGCGCTGTCGCGCGATGGCCACGTTACGCTGGCTCCCAAACTTGAGCAATTGTTCGCAGGCGAAGCCGCTATCTGGAGCATCGCGACGGCGCCGGATGGCGCCATCTACCTCGGCACCGGGCACAAGGGGAAACTGGTTCGCATCGATCGCGCCGGCCAATCATCGGTTGTGTTTACGGCGGGTGAGGCGGAGATCTTCGCGGTTGCGGTCGATGCCGGGGGCCGTGTGTTTGCGGCCACGTCACCGGGCGGCAAGATTTATCGCCTCGAAAGCAACGGTGCGGCTACCGAATATTTCAACCCCAACACCCGCTACATTTGGGCGCTGACGATCGGCAAGGACGGCGCTTTATATGCGGGAGCCGGCGACGATGGCAGGATTTTCCGGATCACGGGGGCAGGGCAGGGAGAGGTTTACTATGAGACCGGCCAGTCTCATGTAACTGCGCTGGCATGGGATCGCGAGGGCAGATTGCTGGCTGGCAGCGAACCCAACGGGCTGGTCTATCGCGTCACGGCCAAAGACAAAGCGTTCATCCTGCACGACGCGGACTTGCCGGAAATTCGTTCAATCCTCGCTGGACCGGACGGGTCGATTTACGTCGCCGCGATGGGAGGTTCAGTGGGCAAGCAGACTGCCCCGGCCGCGCCGGCGAGTGGCGCACAAGTTAGCTCTACGTTTAGTGCGACCACGGCGACGACGGTGACCGTGTCTGAAGAGGGCGGTGCGGCTCACACACAGGGCGGCATCGATAAACCAAAGCCGTCGCCTGGCGCGGGATCGGCACAACAGCAGGCGGCAGTGGCCGCGCCGGCGGCGACGGCAATGGTCGAATACGCGGGTGTTGAGAGGTCCGCCGTGTACAAGATTCACGCCGATAACACGGTCGACAAGTTATGGAGTTCGAAGGAAGAGAACGTCTACGATATCGCACTGCGCGCCAACGGGTCGTTGCTGATCGGGGCTGATAACCAAGGGCGCGTGTACGAACTGGACGCGGCGGGCAAAGCGAAGCTGATTGCCGATTCGCGCGAGAACGAAGTGCTGCGAATCCTGGCGACTCCCGCCGGTGCGCTGGTGGCCACGGGCACGCAAGGGCGGCTGCTTCGATTGGGGAATGCGCCGGCCGCATCCGGCGAACTTGAGTCGACGGTGCATGACACGACGGCTATCGCCCGGTGGGGCAAGCTGGCGTGGCAAGGCGCGAGCTGCACCGGCTGCCGGTTGGTATTCCGGACGCGCACGGGAAATTCGGCCCGGCCCGACAAGACTTGGAGCGATTGGTCTGAACCGCTCAGTGAAGCGGCGGGCAGCAAGGTGGCCAGTCCCAACGCTCGATACACACAGTGGAAGGCCGAGTTTGCGGCCGGGGCAAACGGTGGGTCGCCGTCGCTCGAATGGGTGCGGCTTGCCTATCTGCCGCAGAACAGCCCGCCTGCATTGAAGACCATCACGGTGAGCGCGCAAACGAGTTCGGCTGGGTCGCGGCCAACAACGGGCGCGACGGCGGCGGCCTCGACGACCCCGACCTACTCGATTTCCGTTACCGATACGGGCGAAGCGGGTGCGTCTTCGGTCAGCGGCACACCGGTTCAGCCGTTGGTGCGCGCATCCCTTGAGCAACTGACAATCAGTTGGCTGGGTGAGGATCCCGATAACGACAAGCTGATCTATAGCGTTTGGTTCCGGAGCGAACCCCAGAGGGAATGGAAACTTCTGCGCGGCAATATGAGCGAGGCCGTTCATACGGTGGATGCCGAGGCTTTCGCCGACGGGCGCTACTGGTTCCGCGCGATCGTAAGCGACCGGCTTTCGAACGCGGCAGCGGCGGCGCGCGAAGACGAATTGATCAGCCCGGCGATTCTGATCGACCGCACGCCTCCGGTGCTGACGGCGAGTGCGGCGGTGCGCAACGGGGCGGCTTGGGATGGACGGGTGGAGGTGCAAGATGGCGCGTCGCCATTGAAGGCTTGCGAGTACTCGATCGATGGAGGACAGTGGACTCCGCTCGCGCCGGCCGATGGTGTCGTCGACTCGTTGGCCGAAACTTTCACCGTGCATATAGAAAATCTTGCGGCGGGTGAACACTTGATCGCAGTGCGCGCTTATGATTCGGCGAACAACGCGGGAGTCGTGCGGTTTCTGGTGGATCGGTGAAGAGCGGAAAACGGGAGATGCGGGATGCAAGCACCCCTACGTAGAGTACGAAGCCGACCCATTGTGGCCGCTGCTCGAACAAGGCATTGGCGACTTGGTGCGTAACCAGGATCTTGTCGAACAGGAAGATCGAAACTACATTGTTGGCTATCTGTGCAAGGCGATTACTAAGGGAACCAAAAGCGCGAAAGAGCGGCTATCGCGGGAAGCCCGGCAGGCGGCCAAGAAATAGGTGAGCCGAGTCAACCGCTTGCCGGCTGGTCCGATTGTTCGACACTCCCGGCAATTGGCTCACGCTCGGCTCGAGCGATTTCTGGATTCGTGTAGCCCGCATGCTTGCGCATGGCGGCTCTGAACTGGAAATGCTCTAGGCGCGGAAGCGAATCACGGCCGCGCGCCCCAGACGAGGCAGGAAGACCTCGGTAGCGTGGCCGCGAGGTTGAGTTTTGAGGGGGGCCGATGGCGCTTCGGGACGCAAAAGCGTCGCTTGCTTGAAATGCCCATCAATGCGCGCTTGGACGTCTTCATTCTGCGCGGCGCCGTAATTGACGATGTGAAGCAGCGCTTCCCCTGGCGCGGGGCCGGCGGTGGAAAATACGACGGCCGATGACGCATTCCAGAGACGAGTGGTACGGCGGCGGTGGCCGACGAGATCGATCATATCGAGCGCGAACTCACTGGGTTCGGCGATGCGTTTCTGGTAGACGACGACGCGACCGGAACCGGAATCGAAGAAGTCGCGGTCGGGCTCCCGTTTCACACGCTTCCACTCGGGCCGGACTAGCGCAGGGTCGTCGATCACGACTGTCGAGCCCGCTTCGGCGTGGCGCCAGACTGCGGGAGGAACGGTTTTCAGGCTAGCTGCGACGAGCACCAGGATTCGTTTGGCGTCCGGTTGTGGAGACCGGCCGGTGGCCGCAAGCCGCGGACTGCCGCTGCGGCGGTAGAGAAGATTGGCTAGTTCAGCCGTGGCAGTATTACCGGGTTCGACGAGCGCGGTCAACGTGGGCGGAGCGGCGTGGCCGAAGAGACTGGCGTGCTCACCCAGCCAGGCGGCAGTGCGGCCGAGCGATACCCAAGCCGCCAGAGCCTTGGTATCGCCCGACAGCAGCGCGGCGCGATAACGCGGATCGATCGATAGTACGTAGTTGCCGCCGCTGAGTCGCGCTTCGACTAACGCCACTTCAAGGGTTTCAAACGGCGCCGAGCGGCCGGCCGCCAGCCCGGATTCAGGCGCGGCCCGATAGGCGGTGAGCGGCGTCCGGCCGGCGGCGAGTGCTCGCTGGAGCGGCGCGAGATAAAGATTGGAGTCGATCCAAGGTTCGGCGCTAGCGGAGGCGACAAGATCGTTGTCCCAGTCGAGACTCTTCCCGGGGCGGCGGATACCGGGCCAGACACCGCCACGCACGGCTCCGGTCAGCGCCTCTTCGTTCGCAATGCCGAGCCCAGCCTGCGAGGCGGCCGCAGCGAACGCGGCCGAGGGTGCGCTGGACAGCACGACCGTCTCAATGCCGACCCGCCGGAGCAACGCAATATGCGCGGGCTCAGGGTCCGGCCAACGCGCAGCTAGTTGCTTGGATAAATCGATTGCCATCGCCGACACGATTATAGCGAGGCCGCCCGTGACATAATTGCGAGGATATGCGTAAGCGTCATCTCGTGCTGGGGCTATTGTTCCTGTTGTCGATCATTACCTATATCGACCGGGTCTGTATTTCGGTGGCCGGGCCAGCGATGCAGAAGGATCTGGATATCACGCCGTCGCAGTTCGGTTGGGTGGTGGGCTTCTTTGCCTTTGCCTACGCGGTTTTCGAAATTCCGAGCGGGGCGATGGGCGATACGATCGGTCCGCGCAAGACTTTGTCGAGAATCGTGCTCTGGTGGAGCGCGTTTACTTCCTTGACAGGCGCGGTCTCTAACTACTTTGTGCTGCTAGGCGTGCGCTTTCTGTTCGGCGCGGGCGAGGCTGGCGCATACCCTAATTGCTCGGCTACGATCTCGCGTTGGTTCCCGGCCACCGAACGCGCGCGCGCTCACGGCATAGTATGGATGGCGAGCCGGATGGGAGGCGCTATCTCGCCCTTCCTGGTCATTCCGATTCAAGCGGCGTACGGATGGCGGGCGTCGTTCTTCGCCTTTGGATTTCTAGGGGTGGGGTGGACGGCCCTTTGGTATTACTGGTTTCGCGATAATCCGCGGGACCAACCCGGCGTGACGCAAACGGAGATTGACGAGATCGGCACGCCGCGTGTGGAGTCACATCGGGGTGTACCGTGGGGCAAGGTGCTGAGGAGCCCCAATTTGTGGTGGATCATGATCATGTATCACACCTACTGCTGGGGATCGTTCTTCTACCTTTCGTGGCTACATACGTTTCTGGTGAAAGGGCGCGGGTTCGATAATGCCGAAGTGCTGAAGTATTCGTGGCTTCCGTTCGCTTTTGGTGGCACGGCCAATTTATTGGGTGGCATTGTCAGCGATCGTCTGGTCAGGCGGTTCGGCCTCGTCTGGGGGCGCCGTTCGGTGGGCATGGTCGGGTTGGGCGCTTCGGCGTTCTTCATCGCCGCGACGATGTTCACCGGTGACAAGCTGTTATCGGTGCTGTTCCTGGCGCTGGGATACGCGGGCTCGGACTTCATGCTTCCAGTGGCGTGGGCAGTCTGTCTGGATGTCGGGCGCAAGCACGCCGGCTCGGTTTCGGGCGCCATGAACACGGCAGGGCAGATCGGCTCTTTCATGACTTCAGTGGCCTTCGGATACCTGGTCACTTACTACGGAACCTATAATGCCCCATTAGTGCCGATGGCGGTTATGACAGCAATCAGCGCCCTGCTGTGGCTAAAGATCGATCCTTCGATTCAGTTGATTCCGGATGAGGATTCGGTTCCGCATCCGAAGAGCGCCGCCGCTTAGAAGAACGGCGAGGGCTGTTTTTTTCGATCGACGCCGCCGCCAGCACCGTGCCGCCGATCGCCCAGAACCAGCCGGACATCCCGGGCCTTTGCAGCGGGTAATCTACAATCGAGTGGGCCACGACGAAAGCCAGGCCCCAACTCCACAAGTGCCGCCGGGCATGCCAGGCGACCAGCGCCAGGAACATGGCCAGAGTGAGCGGCACGAAGACTCCACCTTCGGCGGTCCATTCCAACCAGTCGTTGTGGGCATGGTTGACGCGACGGTCCAAGTCAAAGCTCGCAAAACGGGGATAGACCGACTCGAACGTTCCAAGGCCATGCCCAGTCAATGGGCGCTCGGCGGCCATGGCGATGGTGGACGAGTACAGTTGCTTCCGGTGGCTCGACCAATCCTCATGGGATAGGCGATCGGCTAACGTGTCCCATCCCGTCGTCATAATCGCCAGAGCGACGCCGACCAGGGGGAAGAGGATGCGCGCGCGAATCTGGACGAGCAAGAGAGTCCCGAGTTCACACAAGATCAACAGGCTACCGGCCCTGGATCCAGTCGCGACGACGCTGGCCGCCAACACCGACGCAACCCCCCACCAGACCCAGGCTCCGCCGCGCTTGGCTGTCACGGCCTTCCAGATGGCCACGGGCATCATCAATTCGGCAAACGAAGCATACGTGTTGCGGTTCTGGAACGGTCCGGCGAACAGATCGAAGTCCGGCACGGTGAATCCGGCGAAGAGAACGCCACGGAGCGGCATCTGCACCAGACAGACCAGTGCCACGAGTCCACCGATGGCCGCAACGGCGGTTAGAAACTGGTGACGCAGCGAGGTATGCGCCAGCGTGTGTCTAGCTACAAACGCGGCGGAGAAAGTGGCCATCCAACCGGCGACCGCTTCAGCCGTCTCCAGGCGGCTGACCGTGAGGCCGAGCATCCACTGGAGCACTCCCGCCATGGCGGGCCCCAGCAACAACAAGATACCGTTGAGTAGCCGGCTGGGCTCGTCGCGCGATCGCCAGCAGATCGAACCCGCCAGCGCAAAGAGTCCAATTTCGTAGACTGACCGGCACCAGCGCCATGGCAGCGCGATGGATATCGTGGCCCAAATTAGCAGGGCGAGTAAGATCTTCCAGGTGGATTCGCGAGAAAATTGCATTTGATTAACTCCGGAACGGTCACAGGACGGGATGCGGGCGGTGTCGTTGGGGCGCTGGCTCCTGGCCAACCTTGGCAGGTTCGAAAGACTCGACGTACACGGCTAAGCGGGCCAGGGCCAGGGTTTCGGCAGAGGATTGCGACGTAAACGCAGAGAGACGGCTGGGCAGCCTGGTGTGCAGAAGTTCCACCATCGGGCCGACGAATAGCGTCTGCACTGGAGAGTCGTAGGTTCGTTCGGCGTTGACATAGTCGCCGCCCGGCAGGGGAATCCGGAGTTGCCAACATGGCCGGTCTCCCGGGCCGGGTTGGCGAAACTCTCTCCCGTTCAGGCGGGCGTGCAGGCCGGCGAATCCGGCCTCGATCATCGTCTGACGGATTGCTTCCCAGCAACCGGGCTCATCGTTGGCTGCGGTCAGAGCGTGCTCGAGACCATGCAGGGCGAGTTGGTTGTGCATCAGGCGCCGGAGCCCTCCACCGAACAACGCGCGTCCCGCCATGCCAAATTCAAAGTAGTCCAGGTGGCGAATGCCGAGCCAGGTCAACGAACAGAAGAGCACCAGAATTGGCCCGCCCATCTTCCGCTCGCTGAAACTCTGGATGAGCGAGAGCAAGGCATACACTCCACAAACACCGTAGAGCGAGGTTACGACGGCGCGATGAGTCAAACCCTTTTCAAGCAGCTTGTGATGGATATGGCTACGATCGCCGGAGAATATGGGCTGCCCTCGCAGCCAACGCCGGAAGATTGAGAGCAGTACGTCGATAAGCGGAATCGCCATGGCCATCAACGGGGCTGTCATGCCCAACATCGTTGCCGATTTTTGCGACCAGATCACTCCGTAGCAGCCTAGAAGAAAACCGATCAACAGACTCCCGGAGTCTCCCAGGAAGACCGACGCGGGGTTAAAGTTGTAGCGCAGGAAGCCCAGCAAAGCGCCGGCCAACGGCAGCGTCGCAAGAGACAGCATCAAGTCTCCGTGGAGCAGAGCCGCCAGAAAGATTGTCAGAGTTGAAAACAGGCCCATCCCGGAAGCCAGCCCGTCCAAACCGTCGATGAGATTGAAGGCGTTGCAGCAGGCCAGGAGCCACAGCACGGTAAGGACGGCTCCGACGCCCTCGTTGAGTGGATGTCCGCTCAAGCCCGTAATACGCACACCAGCCAGGACGGCCAAGACCGCCGCTGTCGACTGTCCGATCAACTTCTGCCAAGGCCGCAATTCCCAAAGGTCGTCCATCAGCCCAGTCAGAAAAATCAGCCCCGCGCTCGGTAGCAAATTCAGAACCGCGGGCAAATGCCTTTCAAATACCGAACCGCCGAAACCCGGGACAGCGAGCAGTATGCCGAAGGCAGCGGCGTACGAGACCGCAATCGCTATTCCACCAACACGTGGTACGGCGTGGTGATGAAACTTACGCCCGCCATCGGGCCGATCGACGAGGCCAACGCGCGCGAACGAATCCCGCACCAATGGTGTCAGAAAGAGCGAGAGCACGCAGGCAAAGGCGCTGATCCACAAGATCGAAGTTATGTCGACCAAGACATGACCCCCTCGGGGCGGCAGATGGCCCCGTACAATTCCAGGAGCCGAGCCCCCATCATTTCCCTACTGAAGAGTTCAGTGGCTCGCCTGCGAGCGGCGTCTCCCATCCGCGCCCGAAGCGCGGGATCGGCCAACAAGCTGTTGAGCGCGGACGCCAACGCGGCAACGTCGCAAGGCGGCACAACCAGCCCGGTTTCGCCGTCCCGGTTAATGGCCCGCATCCCGGTCGGCAAGTTCGTACTGACCACCGGCAGGCCCGAGCCCATCGCTTCCAACTGCACCAGGCCAAAAGCCTCGCTTCGTTCGCACGAGGGCAGGCAGAATAGATCCGCGCGCCGATACATCTCAAGCAGAGCTTCGTTGTCGAGTTGCCCACACAGTTTTACCCGGCCGGCAAGATCGCCGGTTGCGATCAGAGACTCCAGCCTAGCGTGCTCTGGACCTTCACCGACAATGGCGAGACGAGCTTCCGGCAGGCGGCGCATGGCCTCGATCAGATATTGGAACCCCTTGTAATAGGCGAGGCGCCCCACGGCGAGAATGAGCGCCGGTGGGCCGTTCAATGGCCGTTCCGGACCGGGCCGCTCGATTGCCAGGTACTGAGTCAAGTCGATCCCGAAGGGAATGACGGCGCATTTGTGTTTCCAACGTGACAGAATGGGTGAGCCTTCGAGAAGCTCGGCGCTGCCGACCACGATCGCCTGCGCTCGCGCCAAACCGGCCTCCAGCCACGGCCGGTACAGCCACCGGAGCCGCTTTTGTTTCACAATGTCGCTGTGGTAGTGAATCACTAGGGGGGCAGTGTTACCCGAAATCAAAAACTGGACCATAGCCAGTGGGTTGGGCTCATGAATATGAACGATATCGGCGGCTAATTGACCTAGACGGCGGCCGAGCCCCCAAACAAGAGGCTGGGAGAACAGAGTTCCCCGGCTGCCCAGGCGCTCGATCCGGACGCCTCCAATCGTCTCGCACACCGCGTCTGGTCCGTCGGCTGAGACCAGTGCATCCAGGTCAACTCTTCGAGACAACACTTCGCACATATCCTTTAACGCGGTTTCCATGCCGCCCCAATGAGGCGGGTAGAACTTTCCGACATGGACGACTTTCATTGAGGAGCCTCCACTGGCTGTTTGAAACCCACATAGAAAGCGACGCGTGCGGCCGGCGTTCGCGCCGCCTCGTCTGCGGCGAGACAGACTCCTGTCGCCAGGTAAAACACGCCCATCACGCGCCAGTTGTACGGCACCTCGCCAAACATCGATGCGAGTCCAAGACCCCAAAGGGCGCTCAACAGGCCATGAGCGAAAGTACGAACTGCCGGCAATGGAGAGCGAGCCTCGATTTGCCCGAGCTTTCGGCGTAGTTGGAGAAACAGCAGCGCCCAAAGTATCAGGCAGGCGGGTCCGCCGTCATACCAGGCCGTCAGAAGAAAGTTATACAAACTCCGGCTCACGCCAGAGGTGATCCGGGATAGATGCTCTTCAGCTACAAACCGGTAGCTTGAATGACCGTGTCCAATCAGCCAATATTGATCGACCTCAAAGACAGGCGAGTTGACCGCAATCTGGAGGCGGTTGAGGGCCGAGCGTTCAGTCGCCTGGTTCCAGTCGCCCAGAGCTTCGAAGCGCGCAAAGCTGGCCCGCCAGACTTCCGGTGTGAACGCGATCGTTATCGTCATGCCGAAGACGATCGCCAAGGCGCCGAGCAACATGTGCGAGGAGGCAAGTCTTTGCAGACGGCCATAGGCCAGGGCGGCCGCCAACCACGGCGCGCGCGAAGCGCTGAGCAGAAGGGCAACCAGGCTCGCAAGGAAACTCGCTCCCGGTAGCCAGCCTTTGCGGCCGCCGGCCCCCAGGGCGGCCAATGCTATCGAACCTGCAACCATGACATAGATTCCGAAGTTGGCCGGATCCTCGGAGGCGCCAAAGCGAAGCGGGTCCAAAGTGCCGAAAAAAGAAGAAGCGCGGGGGATCGTGGCGGCCTGGGAATAGGAGCCCGTGCGGAGAGCTTCGGCAGTTTCATAGGCCGCAAAGAGGGCTGAGACCAGCAGCGTGGTCATCATCAGGCGCGGGAACGATCCGGCGAGACGAAGCGCTTCGCTTCCGGTCAGAATCCGCGGCACTGCGATCATTAGGACTGCATACTCGGCCCATTTCAGGTAGTAGAGAAAGCTAACCACGCTTTGGCTGCTATCAAGGCGGTTCAGGTTGGCCGCCGCAATCACCAGATAGAGCAGCAGCAACCAAAGCAGCGCACTCGGATACCAGATCCGCCGCCTAACGCCAGACCGCAGCGCCACCATCATCCAGGCCACTCCAACGGCCGCGATGATCGGATCGTCGCCCGACAGAAACAGCCCCTTGGTAGAGACTTGCTGAGCTCCGACGATATCGCGGGTGAGCCGCACAACCGGAAATACCGGAGCGGTAACCGCCAGGAGTTGCACCAGGCGCGCCGGATGAGCGGCCGCAAGCCACAAGGCAGGTGCGAGACTACACCAAAGGATTGCCGGAGATGAAAAGGCATAGCCGAGCAGCATTAGGGTGGCCGCCGCCAGCGCGGCCAACAGACTGGCTTCATTCCGGGACGAAGGGTCAGTACCGGCGCCCTTTCTACGGTGCGATCCGAACCAATTGATGTCCTTAGTAGTCGTCATTGCCATCCCTCTCTTCTCAGGCCGCCCGTTGGTTCAGCCGCCGCAGACTCTCGCCGACACGGTTACGCCAGAAGTGCGCGCTAATCAGGCCGCAGATCAAAATGTTTACGGCTGCCGTACGTTCCCATTCGTTTAACAACATCCGGTGCGCAGCCTGTGGCGCGAGGCTGGCGAGGGTCACAACGAGAAGGCCCGCTCCCAGTTCTCTCAGTCTCCACACTGGGCGGCACGCTGGCCCTTTGCCTCCACCCTTCCAGCGCGCGGCAACTAAGCCGAGGAAGTGGCCGGCCAACATCGCTAAAGGAATACTGTGGACACCCAGCCACCGGGAAGTAAGCGGGCCGGCCACGAGGTTCGCCGACGCAGTTGCCGCCGCCATCCATAGAATTTTTTCGGGCGCCTGAAATAGCAATAGATCGACTTGCACGAAGCAGTACAGGAAGTAGAGTGACGTTGTGCCTGCAAACAGCCCAATCAAAAGCGCGTCATCGCCATAGCCGGGACCGAGTAACATTTCAATGACGGCCGAACCGTTGCCAGCCATAACCGCCGCCCCAGCCGATCCGGCAAATAGCGATAGCCTTGACCATTCGGTCAACCGGCCACGCGCGCCTAGAGCATCGGTTCCCGCTTGTTGAGCGAGTTCAGGCACGAGCGCATCGATCATCGAGCCAATCAGGACCACACCCAGCGAATAGAGCCGTCGCAGCATGTAGTACACCGCCAGAGTGGCCGGTGGAAACAGAATCGCCACGACTAACTGATCAACTTGGGTCGCGCCGTAGCGCAACAACGATGTGCAGAAGAAGTGACGCGAGTCCGGCCAGAAGGCGCGCCATGGCAGGAGCCGGAAGCGCCACGGGTGCATGATGGACGCCACCGGCACGCAAGTCGCCAGAAAACCCAAGGCAGACGCCAGGGCGGACCACGACAGGAACTCCCCGAGCTGTGCTCCAAACCAAACTGCCGCCAGACACGGTATCAATCGCTGAAGCGCAGCGGTGATCAACGTGAGAGCCGCGAGGTGGCCAAATTTTTGCGAAGCCTGCAGCAGGAGAGTATTGGTATTGGACAGCACCGTAAACAGGCTGGTCAACAAAGCCATGTGGAAGACCGCGGCCGAATCTGTCACCCCAAAGGCGGAACCGACGAGGCGGCTGGGCAATACCAAGCCGAACAGCGTTAACGCGACCGGAGCGAGGAGCGAGTAAACGAGATAGGTCGAAAGCAGTGTCCGTGATTCCTCCGATTTCGCGTCGCTCATTTGGGGCAGGCGCTTCAGCAGCAGAGTCCCAAGGCCAAGTCCCTTACAGACATCCATCAGGATCGTGATAATGCCTGTAACAGCGATCGCGGCCACGTCTTCTTTGCGGAAGAGGCGCGCGGTCACCACTACAAAAACGATGTGTGCGGCAAGCGATACCAGCTTGCTGAACAAAGAGAGACTAAAATTCCGGATCGGGAGCCCGCGAATGGGCTGCCGTTTATCGGCAACCGAGGCGTCCATACAGTGCAGCCGCTTGAGCGGCCGATGACCTCCATGAGAAGTTTTCCGAGAATCGGCGGGCGCCACGGCCGAGCGCCAAACGTAACACTGGATCATGAGCCAGTTGGTTGACTCGCTCAACAAATTGCCGTTCAGATCCAGGCTCGATTAGATAGCCGTTGTCCCCGTCGCGGATTTGCAGCGGAAAGCCGCCGACGCGTGGGGCAAGTACGGGCAGGCCGGATGCCATAGCCTCCAAGGCGGCATTAGAGTAGTTCTCGTAGTCTGAGCACAGGCAGAAAATGTCTGCCGCAGCCAACCATTCCGCCACCGCAGGCGCGGCCAGCTGACCGGCAAATGTTACGCAATCGCCGAGACCCGATTCGGCGCACTGACGTTCGAATTGAGGACGTAAAGGTCCGTCACCGGCCAACACCAGATGGGCGTCCACCTTCCCTTTCTGGCGCAAAATCTTCATGGCGCGCAGCAGAAAGGGATGGCCTTTGCCCGGCACCATTCGCCCCACAGAGACCAGCACGGTGATGCCCGGCCCCGCGCCGATTTTCGTTCGAAGGCGGCCGCGATCGATTGCGGCCGGCCGGCCGTAGAGAGCGAAATCAATGCCCGGCGGTACTTCGACGGCGGGAATCCCCAGCGCCCCAAGCCGGCCAACCGTGTCTCCGTGGGCAAACAGCCCCACTCCGCGCTTGGCTAGCGAACGTAAGAGCCTGGAATGGAACCAGGCAGGCGGGCCTGGAAAGCGCATGGCGACGGGAACGTTCGCGGGTCCCAGCCGAGCCGCTAGTCGGGGGAGGGCGAGGATTTGCACGACGTCGATGGCGCGCCGTTTAATGATACGCGGCAACACGGCCATGGCCGCCCTTTCGAATAGTTGCAGGTCGAACTCGGCAATCAGGCCGGGGATCAAGCGGACACGCCCGGCCAATTCATACATGTAGCGGCGCAGGTACGGGGTGCGAACCGTCTCGGTCTCTGTGCCCGAACGGACGGCCTCACCCTCGGCGGTAAGGAACGTAACCCGGTGTCCTTGAGCCTCTAACCCGCGCGCGAGTTGAAAGTCAAAGTTTTCGCCCCCGCCCCAGGCAACGCCCATCATTCTATTAACGAAGAGGATGTTCATAGCTCGATATGTCCTCTCCACCCTTGGTGCGGGCTGAATCGGAGCGAATCGCCGCCGGCGGCAGGCTTCAGTCCGTGCCAACGCATTGACTGAGAAACGATCGCGAGCGCTTCTTCATCAAAGGCTGCCAGTCGACGCCCCCGTAAGCCATCAAGCGCCAAGCGGATTGTCGGAATCGAGCGGTATCTGAAACCCATGAGGCGGGCTGCGGCCATGTCGACCGCCACCGGATCAATTCCGGCCATTAGCACGCCAACGTGGCGCGGAGCCGGAGCGAGCGGCCCATCCTGATCGCCGGCGACGATTCCATCGACCACATTGAAAATGGTGCGCTGCGGACGGTCGGCGATCTCCCCATCGCGTCCGGCATAACGAGCGATCCAGTTGAGGTCAACAGTGGTCCGCGCGATTGTCTCATTTCCGAACCAGCTGCCAGCCCAGAAGCCCTCGCATTGATGGATCGACTCAAGAACACGATGCGCCACGGCGGCGGCTTTGCGGGCTCCCAATGAGCTGGTTTGCTCCTTTGCGTCGAGCAACCAACTATCGGTCCGCTTGGCCCAGGAGTCGCGCTGATATTCGTCGCCACCGGATGCCGGCGTACCTTTGGTGTGGTGTGGAAGGCAGTCTTTGTGTCCGTTAATGCCGATGAAATTTTTTAGGGCGGCCGTGATGCCAGCCTTTTGATGAGTCTTCAACTTTGGAACGTTAATTACGACGTCGGCCTCCAACAAGGTGTTGGCAATGACGTACTCGTGCTTGCCGAGTCCATGATGGCGAGCCATCCGCGAAGGATCGTAGCAGGTTACACGGAAGCGGCTGGTGTCGCTTCCAGTCTCGGCATGAGCGCTCAATCCGGCCAAATCGATGTTCGTGTAGCCAAGAGGGTCGCCGCCATTCTCGGCCTGCACTAAAACCTTGCCGTATAGGGAAGTTCGTTCGACCATCGATCGGACGAGCCGGAGATCGCGCAGGCTGATTTTCACACCGCGCCCGGCGTAGTAGTCGATTAGCCGGTCGATTCCTGCCAACTGGACCACCTCATTGAAGTCGCAGGATTGGAGCGGTGCGTCAGCGATGACTAAATTAGCCTGCGGACCGCTGGCCAAAATTACGTAGTCGCATAGCGCGCGCAGTACCGACGCATGCGTGACTATAGACAGTTTGTCGAGCCCCTGCGGGTGATAATGACGAACCAGATTGGGCTTGATGAGCACCCTGTCACCGGGCCGGATCAATGCGCCGAACGGGTTCCATCGAGTTGTGCCTTGATTCTGCCGGTCGAGCCCCAGCGAGATCAAAAGGTCCCGGACGCCTTGATACACCGGATTCGGAGACGTGGATAAATCAGTGGCGGAGTATTCAGGATAAATTTCCGATGGTGAAAACGGAGCGGGCGGATAGCTGCGCGCTCCGGTGTCGGCGACCGCCACGATATTCGTAGGCAAGGTCACCGGCGATCACCTACCAGCCCGCCAACGTCAACGTGCGAAATAGTAAAGCGGTACTTGCCCGAAGGAGTTTTTGGAATCTGTTCGCGCACCTCTAGCCTGAGCTTGGCCACCGGCCCGATCATCTCCCGGACCTCACTCTCAATTGCCTTGGCTGTGGAAGGACGATACCGGAGCGTAGGAACGATTTGGAGCGAGAACTCCTCAGGCGCGTGCTGGATAAACTGAAACTGCTCAACCCCTTCGCGTCCATAGAAAATGTGAGTGAAATACTCGCCATGCACGATGCGTCCGTCGGGCATCAGGAAGTTGTCTGAAGTTCTGCCTACTACCTCGCGCAACCGGTAAAAGGTCCGGCCGCAGGCACAAGGGGCCGTGTCAAGAACTCCCATGTCGCCGATGCGATATCGCAAAAAGGGCGTCGCATGGTTGTGGAGCACGGTAACGACTATTTCTCCAGGTTGGCCGACCACGGTTTTCAAAGTCACGGGGTCAACCGTTTCGAGAATATATCCGGGCATTTGAATGTGAAGTCCCTCGTGCTGGTCGCATTCGGCTGCCATAGCCGAGACCTCACGGCTACCGTAACGGTCAAAAACACGAGTGGGAAAGACCTCTTCGATCTCGGCTCGCATATGGGGGAACAGCTTCTCGGCTGAACTGATGATGGAAACTCGCGGGTAGGTGGGGCGAATTCCGCTGGCTTTCAAGAACTTGGCGAACAGGTATACCGACGAGGCGTATGCCTGAATGATGTCGGGCTGAAACCGTTCGAGATCGGCATGGTAGGCCGCCATCCGGTCCGGCGCCATGTCGAAAGTGTCGTAGTAGTGTTGGTTGAGTAGCCACAACTTCGCGCGGCCCCGCCAGCCTTCGATCTGGCGCTTGTCCTGCGGAGCGCCCCAGAGCTTGCCGAAACGAGCCCCTGGAAACGCACCGGCCAACTCATTGGATCGCTTGGTGGCCACGCTCATCTGAACTTTGTAGTTCTCGTCCTGCCAGAATTGTGTGGGAACGCCGGTCGAGCCGCCACTGTAGTTTTCGTAAACGCCGACCGCCCCAGGGATCAGGAGCCGCTCGCCTTGTTCCTGCATCACCGCTTTGGTCAAGAACGGGATCGCTGGTAGATCGGCGAGGGTCGCTTCGCTCACCGGTTTGCCAAGCCGCTCGGGGAGATCCCGATAATACGGCGTTTGTTGAGCTTTGACCAGCAGCGCGCGCAGGGCATTCTCCTGATACCGAAAGACCTCGTCGATTCCTCCTGAATCGAGTTGTGACGCCACGCGGTCGGCCTCGCAGATCGCTCTCCGCGACTTGGTAGCCCAGTCAACAAGCAGGCATTTGGCTTGATTTTGTGCAATGAAATCCTGGAGTCTCGACATATTGCTCTCCTTGCTAAGCCGTCTGATGTCCCGCAGATTCGAGGGGGATTGGGTGAGCGTTCGCAGGTTCGAACATCTCTGGACAGGTCCGGAACTCACACTTCAACTTCTGTGCCAAATCGATCAACCGCCAAATCAAATCCTTCAGCCGCTGATCGACTTCCCAGTAGTGCACCGCCGCGATGAAGTCGGCGTTCAGGCGATGACACAGCAGGAGCTTGTCGCGAATCTCCTCCCAACTGGCTTGATCGGTAACGCTTACGGAAGGAATCAATCTCATGCCCCGCAATTCCTCACCGAAAGGATTGGCCATACCATGGCGGAGTTGATAGTAAAGCCGCCGCCCGTAGGCAGCCAAATGCGGCCAGTCCAGTTTCAGATCGTGCGGCCTGCGCAGGGGGAAGGTGGTCAGCAGGTTGGCATAGCTCGATCGCACTGCATCGAGGCCGGCGCTTGAGATACCGTTCCCTGGCGGTACAAATGTATTGATGGGCGTTCCGAGTGTCGCTTCCAACTGGAGTTTGCCTTCCGCCGTTTCACGGCTCAAGCGCTCGAACGGTTTCCAGATGTATTCCTGTTCGAGCAGACGTGGGCCTCGGCGCTTGTACTCATGGGAGTAGCCGTGGCACATCACCGCAATCGACTTCTTGCGCAAGTGCTCACGAAGCCAGGCAACCAGATCGGGATTGGCGCCGAGAGCGTGTTGATCGGCGCCTTGGTAGAACCGCTCCGGGTCGCCGAGATGAAAGGGTTCAAGCGAGACCGGAACCACAGCGAGCGAGACGGGGACTTCGGGCAGGAACTCACCCCAAAGCCGGTCCAGTTCATCCGGCTGCGTAAAGTAGCTCGTGTCGTCATCACGAATGGCAAAGCGCATAAGAATCTTCGTAAATCCTAGTTAGTTGCTCGATTTGGGCCGGAACGGAGAAAAGGCTTTCGCAACGGCTGCGGCCAGCCTCCCCCATGGCGCGAGCGCGGCCCGGATCTTGGAGAAGCAGTTCGAGCCGGTCGCCAAGGCTGCTCGCATCACCAGGCGCAAACAACAATCCCGTCAAACCGTCGGCGATCGCTTCGGGAATTCCTCCGGTTGCCGCCCCCACGACAGGCTTTCCCCAAGACATCGCTTCGATGACCGCCCTCGGAAAAGGATCCGGTTGAGTAGAGGGTTGGACACAGATATCCATCCGCCCCCAAGCGGGTGCGAGATCCGATTGAAATCCCACAACCTCTATCGCTGGATGGGCAGGAATCGAACTGAGTTCGGGTCCTTCGCCGGCGATCAACAGTCGAGCTTGTGGGTGCCGCCCGACGAGCCCGAGAAAGGCGCTCACCAAAGTATCGAGTCCCTTCCAGCCATCGAGGCGCCCGACGTAGCCAATCACCGGAGGGCCCGCCGGGTCGCGCCGCTCCAATTTGGGAGGCAGTTCTACCGCGTTGTAGAGCACCGAAACCTTTTCGCTGGCGCGAAACTGCGCTGCCACCGCTCGCGAAACGGTGAGGACGCGGTCGGCCGCAGCTCCTGCGAATTGCATGATCGTGGCATTCCGTTCGGGGTATATATCTCGGACATGCCAGAAGACCGGTATCTTGAGACCTGCCGAAGCCAATGTCGCCAGGACATGCATCTTGAAGTTGTTGGCATGAATGATGTCAATTCGATGGGCGACAATCAGCCGCCGTAGCGCCCCCACTGTCGACGCCGCCGCCGTCAGACCTCGCACGTAGGCCAGGCTGCCTCCGGTGAACCGATTGACGCCGGCAAACGCAGGTGGAAGCGGCAGATCGAGAAGTTGGGCCGACGAAGGCATCAGTTGGCGAAGCCGTTCGCCCGGAGGACAGGCAACCAGCGGCTGGTACCGGTCGTGCGGCAAGTGGCGCACCAGCAGTGACAAACTTCGCTGTCCGCCGCCGAGCCCGATGCCGTTAGTGTAGTCGAGGAAGAGGATTCGCAACTGTGGCAAGGGTCAAACTCCTGTAAACACCTAGCGTTTGCTTGGCCATGACAGGCACCGTGTAGCGGGCCGCGCTCGCCCGCGCAGCTTCACTCATCCGGTCCCAATTCGCAAGGCAGTCGCCGATGGCCGAGACCAGTTCCGCTCCAGCGGCGGCGACTCTTCCACTGGCGCCGTTTTCGACGATCCGTGGGTTGTCGCCAACCGCAGTCACCACTGGCACGCAACCGGCCTGCATTGCTTCAAGCAATGCGTTGGAAGTTCCTTCGCGATCGGAAGCGAGCATGAAAAGGCCCGCCGCATCATACTCGTTACCCAGGTCCGCGACCTCGCCCAGAAATTCAACGTTCGACGGAGCGCCAGTCTCCAGTGCCCGCCGTTCGGGCCCGTCGCCGGCGATCCGGAAGTCGAGTACAGGCAACTCACGGGCCACCGCAAGAATTCGATCGACTCGCTTGTGCGCGACCAACCGGCACGCCGTTAACACGACGCGCTTGGCAGCAGGGGGCTTTAGCCGCGCCGGCCGTGGTGCGATCCCGTTGACGATCACTTGGATCGAGTCCAACGCGATGCCGCTGGTCCGAGCAATCTCGGCGGCTCCAGCGTGCGAGTTAGCAATGATCTGCGACCAGAAGAGCGACAGTACGCGGTCTGCCAAGCGGTAATACCAGGGTTTCCAATCGTCAACGTTCCTGACCGAAGCAATCAGAGGGGTCGATCCAGCCGCCAACGCCCCAGCGATATTCATCGATGGCAACCAGCAATGGATCAAGTCGGGCTCGATCCGGATCACCTCGGATCTCAACCGGAGTATCATGCGCGGGTCCCGAAGCCGCGAACCCAGGCAGTTTACGGGCACGCCGAGTTCGCGCAGAGGCCGAGCCCATCGGCCTTCGCCCGATACCGTCGTCACCAGGTGCTCGACATCGGCGTTGGTTTCCCGGCACAGGAGATAAAGTTGACGCTCGGCCCCGCCCGCGCCCAAGGCCGGGATGAAGTGTAAGATCTTCATTACGCTGGCGCCTCAACTGGCATACCCGTGTCTTTGAACATCTCGGCATACCCGGGTGTCGGACGCAGGAAGCGCGACAATTCGGCCAATGGGCGCGGAAACGAATCGACGTTGATTTCGCCGATCGGAAACCCAGTCAATGGGAAACGCATGGTCTCAAACGCTCCGGTGATGTGCCGGAGCTTGGCTTCGGGCCACTGGCTGAGCCGTGTCGCGGCGACTTCGACGGCTACCGGGTTGAACCCACCTACTAGACAACCGAGTGCGACTGGATCGGGCGCCATCGGTCCTTCGCCTTCGCCCGCCACCATCGCGTCGACAACTGTCAGAATCATGCGCTGGGGCGTATCGGTCAGGACGCCACGTTTGTCGGCGTAACAGGCAATCCGGTTTAAGTCGACGATCGTCCGCCAGAGCGTGTCGTTTCCCTGCCAAGACCCTTCGCACCGTCCGTCGCCGCTCAGTACGGAGCCGGTCTTGAAGACCACTTTCCGGGCGGCGTTCAACGCTGCCTTGGCGCCGAACCCCGCCGCGGCTTCTTCACGGGAAACGATCCAGGACGCAAACTTCTTCCACCCTCGCCGCCCTGGGAATTCATCTCCCCCTTCTGCCGTGCCTCCCGCCATGTGATGCGGTAGCCAGTCTTTGCTTCCGTTGATGCCAATCAGATTTTTCATCGCGCACGTCAGACCCGATTTGCGATGGGTCTTGAGTTTGGGCAGGCTGATCAAAGCGTCGGCAGCCAGGACTGACCCGGAGATCAAGTATTCATGCGACGCCGAGTTGTGGTGAGCGGTCATCGCCGCTGGATCATAATTGGTCACACGGTAGCGCCGCCAGTCTTGGCCAGAATGCAGGCTGTCGGCTCCCAGATTGACCGCCCAGTAGCCGGCCGGATCGCCGGGCCGCGCTACTGGACTGTGCTTCAGGCCTTTCAAGTCCGTCGAGGCGAACTTGCGAAAATCAGCCAAAGTCAACCAATACCCTTGGCGGGCATACTCATCTGGCCAACGGCAGAGACCCGTTTCACCGACCAACCGGTCCCAATCGCACGACTGGAGCGGCGCGTCGCCCAAGGTCAGCTCGCCTTCTCGCCCGATGGCCTCAAACACGCGATCGCAGACGGCGCGAATTAAGCCAGGCGCGGTGATCAATGCCTCCAGCCCGCCTCCCCGATAGTGCCGGTGAAAAACCAGATTCGGTTTGACGACGACCCGCTGTCCCCGCCGAAGCACTGCACCCAACGGGTTCTCACTGGGCAGTCCCATGCGCTGGAACAAAGTGTCCAGGGCCAAGCGATAGTCGTCCGGGACGGACGCACGGACGACAAAAGCTTGGTTTGAGTCCAAAGGATTCATGAAGGTGACCTATGCGTTCTTGGGCGAGTGGTAGTACTTGTTGTAGTAACCGTAGTAGTAGTAGCTATCGCTGAATTCCTTGCGGACGTCGTTCAGCACGATCCCAAGAATATTGGCCCGTACGCGCCGAAGCGTCGAAAGAACATTGCCGACAGCTTTCCGGCTGGTCTCGCCGGCACGTGTGACGATAATCACTCCGTCAACGATGGTGGCCATTTGGAGCGGTTCAGCAAAGCCCAGCAAGGGCGGCCCGTCTAGCACTACCAGATCATATTCGGCGCAGGCCTGCTCAAGCACTTCCTCTAACCCTCGAGCCATGAGATCGGCGGCCCGCCGCGAAGGCGGACCCGCTGGGAGAATGTGCAGGTCGGGCAAGTTGTCCGGCGAGACCAACAGAGATTGCCAGTCACACTCGGAGGTCAGAACATTGGACAGACCCTTGGCCGGCGAAAGGTTAAATCGCTTATGAACCGAGGGCTTCCTCAAGTCCCCATCGATTAAGAGGGTCTTGCGGCCCTGTTCGGCATGGGTCACGGCTAGGTGGGCTCCAGTGGTTGACTTAC
>JAYUSQ010000273.1:0-35857 GCA_043755595.1 Acidobacteriota bacterium
TCTCATCGTCGTTACCACCAATGAACTACCGTCCTTGCGCGCCGCCCAGCGGGCTCTCGTCTATCTTGAGTCCGAGGGTGTTTTGCGCGATAAGGTGCGCCTGGTGGTCAACAGGTACAGCCCCGACGCGGGATTGAACCGCGATGCCATCGAAACCGCTCTCGGACAACGAGTTTTTCAAACCGTGCCGAGCGACTACGAATCGGTGCAAAGGGCCCTGGTGGATGGCAAGAACATTGCGCCCGCCAGCCACTTCGGCAAGAGCTTGACAGCCTTGGCCGACCAATTGGGCGAACCTTACCGTCCCAAGCGCGACGAAAAGTCCATCAAGTCGGTTTCCTCTTCATGGACAGCCAAGCTCACTTCGTTCTGGTCACGGAAAAAGTAACCCGCCCTGCGATAATGTGAAGCAAGCCGCTTTTGGTGAAGGAGCGGTCCTTCGCAGGGAGCCTTTGGCCGATTCTGAAAATTCCCTCCTGATCGTGTGCGGGCCCACCGGGTCCGGCAAGAGTGCGCTAGCGCTCGCCCTGGCCGAACGCTTCTCCGGTGAAGTGCTGAATTGCGACTCGGTTCAGATCTACCGCCACTTCGAAATTGGCACGGCCAAGACACCGCTGGCAGAGCGCCGAGGCATTCCACATCACCTCCTGGACGTTGCCGAACCGGCAGATGTCTTCACCGCCGGCGACTATGCCCGGCTGGGCCGCGCCGCTTTAGCCGATATCTCCGCCCGCGGACGCCTGCCGGTCATCGCCGGGGGCACGGGTTTCTATCTGCGGGCGTTGCTGCTCGGCCTGTTCGAGGGCCCCGCCCGGAATGGGGAGCTTCGCTCCCGGCTTGACCGGCGTGAAAAACGGCGGCCTGGCAGTCTGCATCGCCTGCTTGGGCGATGGGATCCGGCGGCTGCCACACGTATTCATCAAAACGATATAGGCAAGACGATGCGAGCCCTTGAGGTTGTTCTAACCGAAAAGCAGCCGCTGACGAATCTTTTGGAGCGCGGCCGCGATCCGCTAACGGGCTATCGTCTGCTCAAGTTAGGGCTCAATCCACCGCGTCCCGCCCTCTACGAAAAGCTGGAATGGCGGGCCCGGGAAATGTTTGAACACGGTCTGATTGAGGAAGTGCAATCGTTGTTGGACCGCGGGCACGCTGCAACGGCGAAGCCCTTCGAATCGCTCGGCTACGCGCAGGCTCTTGCTTGCGTGCGAGGCGAGATCGCACTTGAGCAAGCGATCGCCGACACCCAGATGTATACGCGGCGATACGCCAAGCGTCAATGGACATGGTTCCGTCGCGAGCCTGGTGTCGAGTGGTTGCCGGGCTTCGGGTCCGACGCAGACGTCCAACACGCCGTGTTCGAACGCGTTGCGGAATTTCTGGCGCTTTCCTGATCTTTCAACCGCGGACTTCGGAACTTTTTGGCCTCGTGATCGTATATGTATATGAACGGCAGCGGTGCAAGGAATACCTCGAATCCTGCACACGCACTGCCCGCGTTTCCGTTGGTTCCCCCGCAGCCGTGGGGAGAACCTAAACCATAGTTTGATGCAGTCAGGAGAATACTGTTTATGTTCAAGAAACTCGTCGTTTCTATCGCCCTCGCTGGTCTGGCCATTGCCTCGGCAGCACAGCACAGGGTTACTCTTTTCGAAGAATCGGTTGTCAACGGTACGACATTAAAGCCTGGCGATTACAAGTTGGCGATCGATGGCGGCAAAGCCACTCTGAGCCGTGGCAAGCAGAGCGTGGAAGCGCCGGTCTCGCTTCAGAAGGGCGATGGAAAGTTCGCCTCGACTTCGGTTCGCTACAGCAGCGGCGCCGGCGCGCCGCAGTTAAAAGAGATTCGCGTGGGCGGAACCGATACACGGGTTATTTTTGACTCAGCGCCGGGAATTGCCGCGGGCGGGCGCTAGGATCGTAAGAATTCCGATTCAACGAGTCTGGGCGGCGAAGTCCCCTTGGGCCTCTCATGAGCTACCCGGCGCTTCTCCGCTCTTTGACTCTCACGCGGCTTGATAAGATCGAATTTGTCCATACTGTGGCTGAATTCTCTCGTTTTGTCGATCGCGGCTGCGGCAGTCTCTCCCGCCTTCGCCCAAAGTTATCTCGTCGCTCCTTTTGCGAATCAAACCAAGACGCCCTCGTTCGATTGGCTGGGCGAGAGTCTGGCCGAAACGGTCCGTGACGCCTTGGCCGAAGAAGGCTACTCGACCGTGTCCCGTGAAGACCGCGAAGAGGCGGCCAAGAAACTGCGAATCAAGGCGGTTTCCGAAGTCAGTCTGGCGTCGCTTGCGAAGTTGTGTGAAGGCGCCGGTGCCGAACGTCTGATCTACGGACGTGTTGAATTTCTGCCGGATCCGGCCGCCTCCGCACCTGCCGGCTCGCACGGAACTCTCCGCGTCAGCGCGCGTGCTCTCGATGTGAAGGACGTGGTTCAGATCGGTGAGTTCTTCGAGTCCGGCCCGGTGCTTGAATTGGCGACGATTGAAACCGACCTTGCCTGGAAGATCCTACGTTGGGCTCTGCCCGCCCGGACCATCAGCCTGGACGATTTCCGCCGGCGCCATCCGGCCGTGAAGAACGCCGCCCGCGAAAGTTACGTGCGCGGGTTGATGACCGGCTCTGCCGAACGCCGCCATCGTTTGTTTACGCAGGCCGTGCGACTCGATCCTTCGTTTACCCAGCCGATGTTCGTGCTTGGCCGTGAGCATTTTCTCAAAGGGAACTTTCGCGAAGCGGTCGGATGGTTGGATCGGGTGCCGGCCCGGAATCTCAATTTTACTGAGTCGCGATTTCTACTGGCTCTCTGCCGGTATCAACTCAGTGAATTCGAAGCGGCCCGTCAACTTTTCCTGCAACTCGCCGCGCAACTGCCCGTTCCGGAACTGTGGAACAATCTCGGAGCCGCCCAAGCCAGGCTCAGTGATCCGGCTTCGCTGGAAAGCTTTAAGAAGGCGCTTGAGGCCGACGCAACTGACGCCGACTATCAATTTAACATGGGCTACGGCCTTTGGAAACGCGGCGAATTCGATTTGGCGGCCAACTACTTTCGCGCCGTGCTGGACCATGCCCGCGACGATCAGGATTCGATTCAATTGCTCGGCCGTTGCTTGAAACGATCGGGTCCGCGCCCGGGCGACTGGCGTAGCGAAGGCCTGGAAAGGCTTAAGGAAAGTTACGAAGAACCGGGTCCCCGTTAGTGGGGAGCCTGTCAAGTCATTTAACCGGGTGACCGAAATGGGTGCTGGTTCGGGCGAATGAGTGGTAACCGGGAAACCCGTTGAGCGCGGCGGTGCGGTAGTGTGTGATCGTCCGCGAGGGGTCGCGCCGAAGCGGACGACCCTCGGACCAACCGGTCCGGCCTCTCACGGAGATACGATGCCGAGAAGCCGATTGCGGCTCCCCCGCCATGTTGCCTATCCGGTTCCCACTCAACGACACTAGGACATCATGCACGCCAAGACTGCACGAGCCGCCCGAAACATAACGAAGAAAACGCGTACGCCGCTCCTTGAGAAACTGACCCTTCACCCTCGCAATCGCCATCGCGGCCGTTACGATTTCGCGCAGCTCTCCGCGGCTTTGCCGGCGCTTAAGGATTTTCTTGTCGTCAATCCGTTCGATGCCAAGGAATTGACGATCGACTTCGCAAATCCCGCCGCGGTGAAGGCACTGAACGCCGCACTGTTGAAAGTCTTTTATCAGGTCGAGTCGTGGAGTGTTCCACCGGGGTACCTGTGCCCGCCCATTCCAGGCCGCGCGGATTATCTGCATCATGCGGCCGATCTGCTCGCCGCAGACTGCCAGGGCAGCATCCCGCGCGGGCCCGATATTCGAGTGCTCGATATCGGTGTCGGAGCGAATTGCATTTATCCCTTGATCGGCCATCGCGAGTATGGTTGGCGGTTTGTGGGTAGCGATACCGACTCCGTAGCGCTCCGCTCCGCGCAACAGATCGTAGATGCAAATGCGGGCTTGGCGGCGGCGATCGAATTCCGGCTACAAGCGTCGCTGCGGAAGGTTTTCGCGGGCATTTTCACGCCGGACGATCGCTTCGATTTTGTTCTCTGCAATCCACCCTTCCACGCCTCCCCGCAGGCGGCCGAAGCAGGCGCAATGCGCAAATGGAGAAATTTAGGCAAAGCGGGGAATCTGGAATCGACTCCCAAGCTGAATTTCGGCGGTCAGGCGGCGGAGCTTTGGTGCGAAGGTGGCGAGGTCGGGTTTGTGACTCGCATGGTGGCGGAAAGCGCGCCGCGGCGCGCGCAGGCGGCGTGGTTCAGCGCGCTGGTGTCGCGAGAAGACAATCTGCCCGAAATCTATTCCGCCTTGAAAGAAGTGGGCGCGCACAGGGTTGAAACCATCGACATGGCGCAAGGCCAAAAGAAGAGCCGCATCGTTGCGTGGAAGTTTCGGTAAACCTGCCGCTTCCATGTCAAGATCATCTAATCTGGTGACCGAAATGGGGTGAAATTTTACTTGACCCAATTTGGGGAGTTCCAAACCATCCAGGACATTGGATATAATCTCGATAAGTTCATGTTAGAAGCCTTTGGGGTTTCAGATCCCGGCTGCGTACGCCAAAACAACGAGGACTACTATTACGTAGACCCGGCGCTCGGCGTATATTTGCTGGCCGATGGAATGGGTGGAGCGGCCGCCGGCGAAACTGCGTCGCGGATGGCGGTTGAGACCGCACTGAAGCACATCTACGCGGGCAAGCCCCGTTCGGTGGAGCTGTTGGTGCGCGCCTTTGAAGAAGCGAACCGCCAGGTCTTGATCGCCGCCAACGCCGATGTCGAGCTAAACGGCATGGGCACGACACTGGTCGGCGCCATCGAGTGTGGTGGCAACCTGCTGATTTCAAGCGTGGGCGACAGCCGCGCCTACCTGTTTGAAAACGGTCAGTTGATTCCCATCACGCAGGATCAAACCTGGGTGAACGAGGTGGGCCGCAAGATCGGACTCGACGAAGAAAAACTCAAATCCCATCCTATGCGCCACGTCCTGACAATGGCGATCGGGGTGGATTCGGCTTTGCGCGTGGGCTCCTTTGAAATCGAGCCGGTGCCGGGCGCTGAATTTCTGCTTTGCTCGGATGGCCTGCATGGCGTGCTGACGATAGAGGCCATGGTTGCGATCCTTCAACACCCCGGAACGCTCGAAGAACGTTGCTGGCAGTTGATTGAAGCGGCAAAAAAGGCCGGCGGGCCCGACAATATCACCGCGATCCTACTCCGCAAACGGCCATAAGCGGCGATCCCTCACTCGGCCTGAAACACGAGCTTGGCTTTGCCGGTGCCGAGATTGAGCTTCTTCGGAATCGGATTCAGCCCCTGCCAGATCCATACGCTTTCGGCGCGCAATTCAACGCCTGAAGTTGAACTCATCGCGCCATCCGAAGCCGGTGCGTCGCCCGTCAACACATCCCAGATCAGGAACTGCCGTTTCAGCCCGCCCTCGCCCTTCATCGTGTTTTTCTCAAGCGTGAAGACAATCGATGGCTGGGTGAGCGAAATCGGATTCTTGCTGCTGCCGCGATACGCCTTCCAACTGCCATCTGCGGCCAACTGGTGGAAGAATACGCCGACCACGGAATTGGCCGGCAGCACATAGGAATTTCGATCGCCATCGCCCTTCTCAATAATCACTTTCCAAAGTTTCGCAGCAGCCAGGCGCTGATACTGGTGCGGATATCTCCACACGCGCACAGTGCCGCCCTTGCCATTGTGCCCTTGGCAGGCGGCGTCACCGGGAATTGAGAGCTTGAGCGGCGACTCGGAGAACTCGATCGGGCGCGCCGCGTCGGCCTCCGGACACGCTTTCGGATCTTTGACAATGAAGTCGGCGGGCAGCAGCACGGCTGAGAGGAAAAGAATAAGAGAGAGCTTAGTCATGATGGTGGAAATTCCTCTCTGACATGGTAGCGGGAATCGGGGATAGCCGGGGACCCCGGCCATTCTTCAGATAGTAAGGTGAATTACTCTCATGAAGCCGCTTTAAAATCCATGATATACTCGCGTTTCGAGCGAAATTCAGGGTACGCGGCAGATCGTAATAGCACGCGCACCCGGCCCCTATCAGCGTCCCGCCGTTCTGGAAGGATTCATGTTGAATTTCCGTTTCTCCTCTTCTTCCTTGGCTGCCCTTCTTTTGGCGCCGTCTTCGATTTTCGCGGCCGAACCGGTGTTGGTTTCGGTTGAACCGGCCCGCGTGAACGGGCGCCTGCCCTTTACGCTCACGGTAACGGGCGAGGGTTTCAATGCCACTACCAAAGTCCGTCTGAGCGGCCTGCCGTTGACCGTGACCGAGGCGTCATCGGGCAAGCTGACGGTGACCGGAACGATCGACGCCGATACGGCGGGACTGTGCGCCTTGACCGCCATCAACGGCGAAGATGTTTCCAATCCGAAAGCGGTCGAGATCACCGCTTACTCGGAGGCTCCTGCCATGCCGGAAGCAGAGGCGTTCCGGTTTCTGCAACACGCGACGTTCGGCCCTACACGCGCGACCGTGGACCGTTTGCGCGCCATCGGGTACGCCAACTGGTTCACTGAACAATTCGACTCGGCGGCTGCCTCGGACTACCCGCTTTACCTCGACGAAAAGCCCGTGGAGTGGTCGCAGGACTACTTCTTCCAGAATGCCGCTTCGGCCTCCGACCAGCTTCGTCAACGGATGGCTTTTGCGCTGCACAAAATTTTCGTGGTTTCGGCCGGCGATGTTTCGAATGCCGAAGCCTATCTGTCTTATCTGCGCGTGTTGCACAAAGCCGCTTTCGGAAACTTCTATGGACTGATGCGGGATATCACACTCAATCCAGGCATGGGCGAGTTTCTCAACATGGTAAACAACTCAAAGGTGGCCCCGGATTCCGGCGGCGCGCCCAATGAAAACTATGCGCGAGAATTGCTCCAACTATTCACCATAGGTTTGGCGGAGCTGAACCTGGATGGCTCGCTCAAACGCGATGCGGCGGGGAATCCGATCCCGACCTATGGGCAGCGCGAGGTAGTCTCGCTGGCCCGCGCATTCACCGGGTGGACGTACTCGCCTCGTCCCGGCCAATACCGAGGCAGCATCCAGCCCTACTACAGCGGGCCGATGGTCGCCTTTGACCCCAATCACGATACCGATGCCAAGACGCTGTTCGGCGGAACCGTGCTACCGGCCGGTCAAAACGCGGTACAGGACCTCGATGCCGCACTGCGGAATATCTTTGAACATCCCAACGCCGCGCCGTTTTTCGCTCGCGGACTCATCCAGCAAATGGTGACCAGCAACCCTTCGCCCGAATACATCGGACGCGTCGCCCGGATTTTCAACGACAACGGATCGGGTGTGCGCGGCGACCTGAAAGCGGTGTTGCGCGCCATCCTTTTGGACAGCGAAGCACAGGATCCGCAACTGTCGACTGGTGGTCACCTGCGAGAGCCGGTCCTCTACATCACCTCACTGCTCCGGTTGATCGGAGCCAAGATCGCCGACCATCCCTTTCTCAGTTATCAGAGCGCCGACTTAGGCCAGAGGGTATTGTTCCCGCCTTCGGTGTTCAGCTACTTCTCGCCTTTCTATCGCGTTCCGGGCACCGATATCGTGGCTCCCGAGTTTCAAATCGTAACCGCGCAATCCGCCATGAATCGGATGAACTATCTGGCCCGGCTCATTAACGGGGGCTATGGCAAGGATGTGGAGCTCGATCTGGTGCGGTTTGTGGACGCGGCCGGCGACCCGACGTTGCTGTTGGATGTCGTAAACCGTGAGTTCTTTGGAGGCCGCATACAAGCTGACGTTCGCCGCGCCATCTTTGAGGCTGTGCAGGCTCAAACCGATCGCAAAAGCAAAGCGCTGACGGCCATTTATCTGGCCGGATCGTCGCCTTTCTATCAGGTCATTAACTAACAGGGAGCCAGAGCCACATGATGACAAGACGACGATTTCTCCAAACCGCTTCCAGCCTGGTGGCCGCCGCGCAGGCCAATGCCCAGTCCCCTTCCGACTACCGCGCCCTGGTCTGTGTGTTCCTGTTCGGCGGCGTCGACGGGAATAACATGGTGGTACCGGCGGACTCAGGAGCCTACGCTACTTACGCCAAAGGCCGCCCGGGCATCGCTTTGCCCGCCGACAAATTGCTCAGGATACAGGCCCAAGGCAAAGCCTACGGTTTGCATCCCAGGATGACCGATCTGCAGAAGTTATATGGTGAGAAACGGATGGCCGTTGTCGCCAACGCCGGGATGCTGGTTAGCCCGGTTACGCGGGCCGAAATTCTTGACGACCGCAATGCCGCAGTGCCGCGCAATCTCTATTCCCACAGCGATCAGGTGATTCAGTGGCAGACCTCCAATCCACTGGGCACCGGCACGGGCTGGAGCGGCCGCGCCATCGATGCCGTGGTGGGCAGTCAGCAGGCTTCGATCTCCGCTGGCGTTTCATTTGCCGGCAATAGCGCGCAGTTAGTGGGCCGCCTCAATCAACCCACCGCGCTCACCGGCAGCGGTGCGTTCGGGCTTGACTATATCTACGATTCCCCTCAGGACCGCGCCCGCTACGGCGGCATTGAAAAGATCCTCGGCGTCGATAACGGCATCGCCCTGGTCAGCGCCATGCGCGGGCTGCTCGCCAACGGCTTGAACAGCGCTACCGAGATCCGCCGCCTGTTCAACACGTCGCCCGCGCTTAAGACTCAGTTCCCCGATTCCGGCCTGGGAGGCCAACTCCGTCAGGTAGCGCAACTCCTGGCCGTTCGCGGCACACTTGGACTCAAGCGTCAGATCTTCTTCGTTTCGCAAGGCGGCTACGATAATCATTCGGATCTGATCGAATCGCTCGACAACCGCTTTGCCGAACTCTCGCCGGCCCTGAACGCCTTCTACCGCGCAACGGAAGAATTGGGCGTCGCCAACTCAGTGACCACGTTCACCGAGTCCGAGTTCGGACGCACCTTCGGCCCCTCCAGCACCGCTGGGAGCGATCATGCGTGGGGCAATCATCACCTTGTCCTCGGCGGCGCCATTAAAGGCGGCGAGATGTATGGGCGGTTCCCGGAGCTGACGATTCGCGGACCGGAGGACGCAGGCGATCGCGGCCTGTGGATTCCGTCCACCTCAACCGATCAATACGCCGCGACCCTGGCTTCCTGGTTCGGCGTCTCAGCGGGCGATCTGAGTGAAGTCTTCCCCAACCTGCGGAACTTCGCCGCCCCTTCGCTAGGATTTATGGCCTAGCAGGGCAGCCCGCGGCAACTTTACTCCTGCACCACCTGGTATGGGCGCGGCTCAATCTTCAAGGCCAGTGCATACTCGCCGGGCAGATTCGCTGGAATCGTTACCGCGAGGTCCCTTCCCTGTTGCCGGAAGGCTAGTGGCTCCGCCGCTCCTAGCGCTTGGATTTTCGAGCCTTCGGCGGCCAGCACTCCGGGGATAATCGTGGTTCCTGCGGCGGGGCGCTCTAGCAGCAGCGCATAAACGGCACTGCCCTTGCGAGTGAAGCGGACGTTGCCTGAACCTGGCCGGACCCACGGGCGCGAACCGTGGATAGCCTCGCCGTTGATGTTCATCCACCGGCCGAGGGCATGCATCCGGTCAAGTTGGATCTCGGAGATCGATCCATCCGGGCGCGGCCCGATATTGAGCAGCAGGTTGCCGTTCTTACTGACGATATCGATCAGCATCGCTACGAGCTTGCCGGACGCCAGGACGTGCTCTGGGCCTTCGATGCGGTTGTAGCCAAAGCCGAAGCCGAGCCCGCGGCAGGACTCCCATTTCTTCTCGGTGATCTTGTCGTACTTGGCGTATTCGGGCGTGGTGATGTCGGCATGCTCGACGCCGAAGCGGTTGTTCACCATGCCATCGGGAAACTTGTTGTAGTAGTCCGCGAAGATCTCGGGCAGTTTGCCGGCCTTGGGGTAGTTGATGTCGTTCCAAAGAATTGTGGGCTGATATCGTTCGATCAACTCGCGCCAGTGCGCGTCGGTGTAAGCCGCGTACTCGGCGCTTTGCGGCGCCGTGGTCCGCAGGTCCGGCAATTGCGCGATGGGCTTGGTCTCAAACGTCCAGTCGAGCCCGCCCGAGTAATAGAGGCCCATCTTCATGCCCGCCGCGCGCACGGCGCCCGTGAGCTCGCCCACCAGGTCACGCTTCACCGATAGTCCACCCGGCCGCTTGGGATTCGGCACCCTGCTCGGCCACATCGTGAAACCGTCGTGATGTTTGGTGGTGAGTACGACGTACCGCGCGCCCGCCTGCTTGCACAACGTGGCCCATTCCGCAGGCTTCCACTTTTCCACTTCGCGATTGAACGTCTCAACAAAGCGGTAGTAGTCGAAATCGGCGCCGTAGGTTTTGGCGTGATACGCGGCAGTTTGCGATTCCTTCAAGCGTATGGAGTTCAAATACCATTCGGCGTAAGGATTCTGATAGAACCACTTACTCCAATCGACCTTGCCCAGTTCACCCGTTGGCGGCGCCCAGGCCGGTACCGAGTAGAGTCCCCAATGGATGAAGATGCCGAGCTTGGCATCGTCGTACCACTGTGGAGGCTGATGGCGGCGGAGCGACTCCCAAGTTGGCTCGTACTTGCCGGGCTGGGGAAGCTCCTGCGCGAAAGCCGGGGCTATCGTGGTGAACGCGGCGGCGCCGAAGGTGCGTCTGTTCATATGATCGATTCCATTATCTACCAGCGCGCGCTCTAGTCGTGCCGTAGTGACACTATCGGGTCAATCCTTACGGCTCTCCTCGCCGGGACATACGACGCCAGCAGCGATACTGCGAAGATTGCCCCGCAGCCTGCTGCGAGCAATCCTCCGCCTTCCGGTTTCAGGTCCTGAACCAGAGCCGCCGCCAACGGCCTGCTCCACAAGACCAGCCCTACGCCGATAGCCAACCCAACGCAGACGATGCTCAGTGCGTCCGCCAAGACCAGGCGCCTGACGTCTCCGGCCGTCGCTCCCAGCGCCATCCGAACGCCGATTTCCGCGGTTCGCCGCGCGACCGAATAGGCGAGCAACCCGTAAAGTCCAATACCCGCCAGCACCGCTCCCAGCCCGCCGAACAGTCCCGACAGAGTAGCAATGAGGCGCTCCGGGACGATGGCCGCGTCGACTTGCTCGGACAGCGTTGTCACTCTGGTCACCGGCACGGTTTTCAGGACTTCCTTCGTCAGCCGCTGCACCGTACCGGCAACCGAGGCCGGATCCACGCTCGTCCGTATCGCAAACTGATTGGACAGCCTGTCTTCTTGAAACATATTCAAGTACATCGTGCGCGGAGCGGTCTCGCGGAGCTCCGTATACTTGGCGTTGCCCACGAGGCCAACGATCTCGTAGGGCTGGTCGTCGCCGTACCAACCGCCCGTCTGGGGGTCTCTAATGATCGTGATGTGCTTCCCGATTGGATTGCCGCCGGGAAAATAGTGCCGGGCGAGCGCTTCATTGACGATCGCCACTCGTGGCCGCCCCACATCGTTGAAAGAGAAATCGCGTCCCGCGCCGATCGGCATGCCGAGAACCTGAAAGTACTTCGGCGCAACCCAGTTCAGCGCCGTCCAGCGGCGATCCTCGGGCCGCTCCGAATAACCTTCCGCGGTAATGAAACGGCCGGCTCCACAGCCTTGAATAGGAGAGCAACCGTTGATCGACGCCGAGCGAACTCCGGGTATCCTTTCGAGCCGCGACAACAGCTCTCGATACGGAGCGGCCAATTGCGCCCGCTTGTATCCGCTGCCCGCCGGATTGACGTCCATGAGAAGTACGTGATCGCTGCGAAAACCGAGGTCCCAGTTCCGTAAGCGCGATAAGTGGTTGAGAAACAGGGCCGCGCCACTCACCAGCAGAATCGAAAGAGCCACCTGAGCCGCCACCAGGCCCTTTCCAAAGATGCGCCAGAACCGCGTGTCGACGGCTTTTCCACTCTGCCGTAAGTGTGAGGCTGGTGCGGCGCGGAACGCATACCAAGCCGGCGCCAATCCGAATAGCAGGCCTGTCAGCAATGCGACGCCGGCGGTGAAGAGCAGTAGTTTGAGGTCTGGCTCCACTTGGATATCGAGATGCTCGTGCGCGCGGCCGCTGGCCATGATCCGCACCAACACGCCAGTACCGGAATACGCCAGGAGGACGCCTACCAACGTGCCAGCTCCCGATAGCAGCAACGATTCGGTTAGCACCTGCCTCACCAAGCGTCCACGGCTGGCGCCCATCCCCAAACGCACAGCCATTTCCCGCTGCCGCCCCGCCGATCGCGCCAGCAGCA
The DNA here is from genome assembly GCA_043755595.1 of Acidobacteriota bacterium. Classification (GTDB taxonomy): domain Bacteria; phylum Acidobacteriota; class Terriglobia; order Bryobacterales; family Bryobacteraceae; genus VFZP01. The sequence goes on from JAYUSQ010000273.1 coordinate 12,252, forward strand.
TGCTTGCCATGTTGATGCACGCCAGCAGCAGCAGCAGGCCCACCACCGCCATCAGGATCATCAGCGGTTTTCCGTATTGATCGCGCACCCGCACCAGCCCGCCAGCCGCTGGCTCCACTTCCAGTCTTACTTGGCGGATCAGCGGGTCTTTGCTTTTCGCGGCCCTCTGCTCGATCGTGAACTGGAACAGTGTGGACATTTCCGCGCGCGCCTGCTTGATCGTAACGCCTGGCTTCAACCGGGCCAGCATGCTGACATCGCCTTTCCCGCCCGGGATCCAGACATCGGTCCGAGAGCCGACCCGAGGCCCGGTGTATGCGCGAGGCGCGACGCCGATCACCGTCTTGGGCTGATCCTGTACCCAGATGCGCTTGCCGATCGCCGCTGGGTCGCGATGCAATCTGCTGTTCCAGAAAGACCAGCTCACCACCACAACCTCACCGTCGCCGCTTGCGGGAACGTCTGCGGGACCGATTAGCCGTCCGGCCGCGGGCTTCAGACCGAGCACCGGGAAGTAGTTGCCGATCACGTTCTCCAGAATCAGAGTCTCCCGATCGGACACTTCGGTGCGCACTGACGCCAGGTTGTCGAACGACATGCCTGTCAGGGCTGAGAAGACGTGGTTGTGATCGCGGAAGTGCTCATAGCTGGCCCATCCCAGGTAGTCGTCCCTCCGCGCCTCCCCCGGATATTTTTGCAAAAACTCTACCAGTTGCTCCGGATGTTCCACCGGCAGTTGGCGGAGCATGACCGTGTTGAACAGACTGAAAATGGCGGCGTTGGCGCCGATCCCGAGCGCCAGTGAGAGCGCTGCCACTGCCGTAAAACCAGGGCTGCGGCGCATCAACCGCAGGGCATACCGGATATCGTTGCCGGGCATATTAACCAGCAAGATATCGCGTGGCGTGGCTGTTCGTCTACCGGCGTTCCGCAATTGTGTGAGATACCATGGCCTCTAGCATGAATCGCCGAGCCTTCTTCCAATCCTGCCTGGGCGCAGCCGGGGTCACCCTGGCAGACCGCGCCGACGCCGCCGGACTTCCCAAAACCAAGATCACGCGCATCCGCTACTACAAGACGCCAACCGACGCCGCCGGCCGCCCGAATACCAAGCAGCCGCTATTCAACCAGAGCACCAACGTGGTGCTGGTCGAAACCGATTCCGGCCTGGTTGGCATTGGCGAAGGCGGCGCGCACGACACGATGGAGCAGTGCGCCGGGCTGCTGATTGGCGAAGATCCGTTTCGGACGGACAAGTTGTGGCAATCGATGTACCGCGCTTATTTTTATCCGGCTGGGCGCGAGAAGGCGCATGCGCTGGGTGCGCTCGACGTCGCGCTGTGGGATCTCAAAGGCAAGGCGCTGGGCGTACCGGTATACCAATTGCTGGGCGGCCAATCGCGCGACCATGTCGAATGCTACTCGACCGGCTTCCCGGCCAAGGGAACGCCAAAGGAAGTGGCCAAGGCGTGCGTGGATGCAGGCTTCCGCGCTTACCGCATTTCGACAGATTCACGCGGCCCCATTGTGGATCGCTTTGACAACGTCAATCGGGTCTTTGAGCTGTGCCGGCAAGTGCGCGAGGGCGTGGGCCGCGACGGCGGCTGGGCGATTGATTTTCACACCGAACTTGACATGCCGGATGCCGTGGCCCTGGCGAACATGATTGAGCCGCTCCGGCCGTACTTCGTTGAGGACTTGGTGCGCAGCGAGAATCCGGGCGTTTATCGCACGCTGCGCCATCAGGTAAAGGTGCCGATCGCCGTGGGTGAGCAATTCGGCCCTAAGTGGGATTGGAACGAGTTGATCGAGCAGCACCTGACCGACTACGCGCGAGCCACGATTCCGAACGTCGGCGGCATCACCGAGTTTCAAAAGATCGCCGCCATGTGCGAAACCCACTACGTCGGCTTGGTGCCTCACTTCACAGGTCCGATTTCAGAAGCGGCGATGGTCCATTGCTCAACGGTTTTTTCCGGCCCCGTGCTGATGGAGATGGTGATGGGCGGCACCCGCCCCTGGCCATATCTGAACCAGAGTTACGACTTGAGAAGCGGGAAGCTGTGGCCGAACGACCGGGCAGGGCTGGGCGTTGAGGTGGATACGGCGCAGCTTCAATTGATTGGCGACTTCCGCGAGCCTTACTCGCTCACGCCCATGCTGAAACGCCCCGACGGTTCCTACACGAACTGGTAAATCCGATTCGGCGCCGCATATTACCTGAGAATATTCTCACCGTCGACGCACTATACCTGTAGAGTGCATCGGTTCCCAATTCAGGCGGCGCTGGCGTGTCTATTGTCGGCCCCGATGGCGGCTCGAGCAGAGACTGTCATCCTACAACTGCAAGTTCTAGAAGGTGAAGGCGGTGTTTTTGCGGCGTCAAGCCGTGCGCTGCGGCCGGTAGCCGTCCGGGTAACGGACGAAATCGGTGCTCCAGTCGCGGGTGCGGCCGTTAGTTTCCGGCTGCCCGAAGAAGGCGTTACCGGGACCTTCCAGAATGGACTGAAGACGGACCTTGTTCTGTCCGGACCCGATGGACGTGCCGTTTCCCCGAACGTCGCCTGGGGGCCTTTGGCCGGCCCCGTCCGCCTCCGTGTCACGGCTGCGATGGGCGAAGCTCGGGCTGGCGTGATGGTGCCCGTCTACATCTCAGCCGACAACATCGTCGTGGCGGGAGCTTCCTCGACTGCCGCCTCTCCGATTGCGCCGCAGCGGCGTTTTGACCCGGCCCCGGCGCCGGCACTGAAGAAGAGGCGGCGTTGGGTGAAGTGGGTTGTCGCTGCCGCAGCAGGCATCGGCGCAGCCGCTGTCACAACGCTTGCGAGAAATCCGGAGCGCGGCGGCTCAACTTCTCCAGCGGGCGGTCCCTCTATCTCCATCGGCCAACCCACAATCTCGGTAGGACGGTTTCCATGACCAGGCTTCTAGCAATCTTGATTCTTGTGGTTTCATTCGCCCGCGCGGAGGTGGACCTGCCAAGGATCGGTTGCTGGAACGAACCCGGCGGAAGCGGCCGGGTTCTACTGGGCATCGCCGGTAATCTGGTGGTGCGCCCGGCAGGCGAAGAGGGCTGCGCGAACGAGGCGGCCTTCGGTGAACCGGATGATGCCGGTGTCCGGACTCTGCGCATCGACAGCCGTTGGCAGTTGGCTGAGACGGCGGAAGGCGAGCGCTACCTGCTTTATCGCGTAACCACGCGCTACGAGTTGCCGCGATGAGGTTGCGCGTAATCGTATTCGCCGCCGCCCTTAGTCAAATCGCTTGGGCGCAACTCGTAATCGTTCGGCCCGCGGATGATGCTCCAGTCTCAGGCTTTCTGGATGTCGGTGGCGCAGCGCCCGGCGATATTCTCGACACACGCCTCCGCATTCGGAATATCGGAGGCTCCGAGGCCACTTTGAGCATCCTCCGAATCGGCGGCGCAGGTTTCACGTTGGAGGGCGCGCCTGCGCTTCCCTCGCGGATGGGGCCTGGGGTCAATGCCGATTTCCGGGTCCGCTTTCGCCCCAGTGGGCCCGGCTCATACAGTGCAACGCTGCAAGTGAATAGCACAACTCTATTGGTGCAAGGTTCGTCCTCTGCCGGGGTCGTTCTCTTGCGTGGCGGCACGCCACTAACCAGCGAGCTTGCTATCGAGTTCGGATCGGTGACAGTTGGCGAACGCGCACGAATTGGCTTGATGCTGCGTAATGACTCTACCCAGGAACTTGCTATTCGCCAGTTCGTGGCGGCGGGTGCGGGGTTTTCCGCCTCGCCCGCTTTGGCGTTGCCGTTGCTGTTACGGGCTGGGGAAGAAGTGGGCGTTGAACTGGTCTGTGAGCCTGCGAAGGCTGGCCTGCTAACCGGCTCTCTCTCCGTGGATGGGCGGACCTTCAATCTTGTGGCTCTGGCGCGCGAACCCGAGGCGCCGGATGCGCTAATCGAACTCGACCCCTCGGCCGCGCGTAGCGGACGCCAGTCGTCACTCCGCATCCGTCTCGCTGCGCCGGCCAAGGCGGCCATCACCGGCACGCTCACCATGGAGTTCACGCCGTCAATCGATGCACGGGCGGGCGATGCTGCCATTCAATTCCTGGCGAACTCGTCGCGGAGCGTCGCGGTTCAAATCGCTCCGGGCGATACGGTGGGCTTAGTGGCGGGCAAGGCGGACGTGGCCTTCCAGACGGGAACCACGGCAGGCACCGCCACCTTCCGCTTAACTCTGGGCGGCCGCGAGCGCGAGGTGGCGGTGGTTATTCCTCCCGAGGCGCCGCTAATCGACTCGGTCCAGATGCAACGCGGCCAGGGTTCGGTGGAAGTTACCGTCACCGGGTTCGATAATCACCGCTCCGCTGGGAATGCGGTCTTCACGTTCACCGACCTGGCCGGTCAGGATTTGCCTGCTGTGTCGGTCGAGGCCGGGGCGGCTTTCAAGCAATTTTTCGGCGAATCGCCAGCCGGTGGACTGTTCCGGCTGACAGCTCGTTTCCCGGTCGCCGGAGACGCCTCTAAGCTATCGCGCGTCGCGGTGCGCTTGGCCAATGCCATCGGTGCGGGAGGGGGGCGCTCGGAATGAAGGGAGTCAAAGTGAAGAAAGCCGTCAACGGCAGGACGAGAGTGAAAAGCGCCGTCTCGATCCAGCAAATCGCCGCGAAAATTCTTACGCTGCGCGGCGCAACAGTGATGGTCGACTCAGACATCGCCGGGCTCTACAACGTCGAGACAAGAGCCCTGATTCAGGCCGTAAAACGCAACAAAAAGCGGTTCCCGCCGGACTTCATGTTCCAGCTCACCTTAGACGAGTTTGAAAATTGGAGATCACAATCTGTGATGTCCAATCCATCGGCGAAAATGGGTCTCCGCCGCCGCCCCTACGTCTTCACTGAGCAGGGTGTGGCGATGCTTTCCTCAGTTCTCCACAGTGAGCGGGCGGTCGAAGTGAACATCGGCATCATGCGCACCTTCGTGAAGCTCCGCCGCGAACTGGCGTCCAACGACGAACTGGCTCGCAAGGTGGCACAGCACGACGAACAGATCGGAGTTCTCTTCGAACATGTTGGCAATTTGCTTGAGCCTCCTGAACCGAAAAAGAAAGCTCCAATCGGGTTCCTTCGTCCGGCTGGCGCCTGATGGCTAAGCGTTCTTCTGTTTCAGCACTTCCCGGTAATATTCTTCATACTTCGGGATGATCAACTCAGTGGAAAAGCGCATCTGGGCGGTATTCCTGGCGGCTGTGGCCATAGCCGGCCGGCGGGCTGGATCGGTAAACAAATCCCGGACTCGCCCTGCCATCGCATCCACATCCCCAACTTCTTCCAGATACCCGTCTTCGCCATGCGTGATCAACTCACCCACCCCGCCGGTCCTGGTCGCCACTGGCACAACGCCGCAAGCCATCGCCTCTAGGGCCGCCAAGCCGAAGGCTTCATGTTCGCTGGGCAGCAGCAAAACATCGGCCTGCGGGAGTAGACGCTCCACGTGATCCTGCTTGCCCATGAAGCGCACCCGCGCCTTGAGGCCCAACTCGTGTGCGAGCCGCTCCACGGGGCCGCGCTCGGGACCGTCGCCCACCATCCAAAGCTCGGCATCCAATTCGTCCGCCACTTTTGCCAGCACTCGCACGCAATCGGCCGGGCGCTTGACGGGCCGGAAGTTGGAGAGATGCATCAGACGCGGCCGGCGCGCCTTTGGTCTTGCGGCGGGGCGATAGAGCTCGCAGTTGACGAAATTGTGGATGGCGCGCATAGGTTGAGTTACCCCGAAGACCTCGCGTGTCCGGTCGATCAGATATTGACTAACGGCCGTGATGCCGTCCGATTCCTCGATCGAAAACTTAGTAATTTCAAAGTAACTGGGTTCAACGCCCACCAGCGTGATGTCGGTACCGTGCAACGTCGTCACGAAAGGCAGTTTGCGCCCCCGCTTGGCCAGCATCTGCCGCGCCAGATGCGCTGAGATCGAATGCGGAATCGCATAATGAACGTGCAGCAGGTCCAGCTCATATTCAAGTGCGACATCGGCCATGCGGGCCGCCAACGCCAGGCAATACGGCGGATAAGCGAACAGCGGATAGTTCGCGACTTCAACCTCGTGATAGTGAATTCGTTCCAGACCCGTATCTAGCCGGATCGGATGCGCGTAACTGATGAAGTGTACGTCGTGACCGCGCTCGGCCAATTCCATCCCAAGTTCAGTGGCTACGATCCCGGATCCGCCATAAGTGGGATAACAGGTGATGCCGATATTCATGGGCAGAGTCTCTGATAAGTCCGTAGAAAGAACCCGTCGGTCATTCCGGCAATATAGTCGCACACCACACGATAGGGCGGATCGTGGGCGGCTTGTTCGGCATAGCCTGCGGGAAGCTCCGCAGGATGATCAAGGTAAAACTGGAACATCCACGCGATCATGCCGGCCGAATGAACACGCTCCTCGCACAATGCGGGAGAGTCGTAGACGCGTGCGTGAAGAAACGCTTTCAATTCACGGCTGGTCCGGGCTGCGTCACTGGTGAAACAAACCAGCCGCTTCGGGAACCGTCTCACGTCTTCCACGTTCGCCACGCCAGCTTCCTTTCCTGCCGCCACTGTACCCTGTATTAGCCCCGTCGCCAAACCATCGAGCAGCAACCGTAGCGCCTCGAAAAAGCGCTCGCGGCCGGTCGCGCCGGGAAACTGCATCTCGATCGTCTCCGCTAACTCGGCGTAACGGGGCACGGCGGCGGCGATGTCGGCGCCGGTGAATAGCCCTGCGGCGAAACCATCGTCCAAGTCTGCGGTGTTGTAGGCGATCTCGTCGGCCAAGTCGATCAACTGCGCTTCGAGCGGAGGCCGCTGGCCGGGCAGATAAGCATCCAACGCAGGGAACTCGCCCGGCTTGAAGTCGCGCGAATGCTTGGCCATCCCCTCGCGCACCTCAAACGTTAAGTTCAACCCAGGGAATCGGGCGTAACGCTGCTCAAACGACTCGACAATCCGGAGCGCGTGAATATTATGATCGAAAGTCTCGCCGAACCGGCTCATCTGCCGGTTCAATTCCTCTTCACCGGCGTGGGCGAACGGTGGATGCCCGAAATCGTGAACCAGCGCCAGCGCTTCGGTAAAGTCCTGATCCAACCCCAGAACGTGCGCGGCCGTTCGAGCCACTTGCGATACCTCAAGCGTATGTGTCAGGCGGTTGCGAAAATGGTCGGAGATCGGCGACGTAAAGACCTGGGTCTTATTCTCAAGCCGCCGAAACGCGCGGGCATGAAGCACACGGTCGCGATCGCGCTGAAAGGCGTTCCGGTAGGGGTGCGGCAGTTCCGGATAACGCCGCCCGCGCGAATCGTCCACCGGAAAGCGCAGCGAGCCGAGCATGGCTGTCGTGCTACTTGGCGGCGGGCAGTTCACCAAGCAACGCCACGGCGTTGCGCGCGATTACGGGCCGGGCATCCTTCTGGAGCGGATCGATGAGCTTGCGCGCTTCGGTTGGATTGCTCGAAGCCAGGAGCCGTGCGAGCGTGAACAACGCCTGTTCCTTAGAAACGACTGCCGTTGGGCTGGCCACTAATTCGCGAAGAATCTTTTCAGCCTCGGCGTTTTTGCCGAGAGTCTGCTGCACCTGCGCCAGCGCCAGCTTTGCCGCCGAAACGTATTCGCGGCCGCCCACCTGCGAGGCCTTCTCAAACTGCTTGGCGGCTTCGGGCATGTCGCCTCCGTCCGCTGCGACGACACCCAATTGATACAACGCCACGGCCGCAGCATCGGATCCGCCGTGCTCGGCTACAACGTCGTTGAGAGCCTTGAGGAGAGCTTTGTTCTTGTCGGCTTCGGCCGGGAACGACGGCCGGGGATCGCCCGGTTGCGCAGCGGTCCCGATCACGGCTTGTTTGATCTGTAGAGCCTTGGCCAAAGCCGCCTGCTCCGTGGCTCGCTTGTTGCCGGTGTACCAATAGACGCCCAGCGCGACCAGCACCGCCGCCAGCGCCAGCGCGCCGTAAGTGTAAAGCTGTTGCCGATGGCCGGCGACGTACTCAACCGAGTGGCCGACCGTCTCTACGAACTGGTCCGTCTTCAGGTCATGCCGATGTTGCTTGTCCAAGCGAAAATACCTCGAAAAATGGGGTCTTTGTTAAGATAGCACGCCCGCGCGGGCATTCTCACCCATGTGGCACTCGGCGTGAACGGCGCGCACCGCTTTGTCCAGCCCATCGCGCGCCACCACCACGGCGATCGTCAATTCGCTCGAACCCTGGGCGATCGCGATGATGTTGACACGCTCGCGCGAAATCGCGGTGAAAATGCGGCCAGCCCAACCCGGCGCGCCCTGCATCCCTTCGCCAACGATGGCCAGTAGTCCAACATTTTCGTCGGCGCCTAGCGGTTCCAGATACCCGTGCGCGAGCTCAAGCGAAAGCGTAGCTTCGAGCGAGGCCATCGCCCGGCGCAAATCGTCCTTGCGAATCAGGATGCAGAAGCTCTGCCGGTAACTGGAACTGGTCATCGCCAGCAGTTCCACGCCTGCGCTGGCTAGGGCTTCGAGTGCGCGCGCCATCACCCGGGTTCCACTTACTTCGGCGCTTTTGGGCTCCAGCGAAATCAGGGCTACGCCATGCATCGAAGTGACGGCGCGCGGCCCGCCGACGACGTGGGGCGCAAGCTCCGGCACGATCTTCGTCCCAAGCACTTCGGGCTTGAAACTGTTCTTGCTCCACACCGGAATTTGCCGCTCCACCAGCGGAGCGAGCGTGCGCGGGTGCAGAACTTTCGCGCCGTTATAGGCGAGTTCCGCGGCTTCGCGATACGTTACTTCGTCCAGCACTGCTGGATCGGGAACCAGGCGAGGGTCCGCGGTCATGATGCCATCGACGTCCGTCCAAATGTAGACTTCACTCGCGTCCATCGCGGCAGCCAGGATAGAGGCCGAAAAATCCGACCCGCCGCGGCCAAGCGTTGTGGGCCGGTGGTCGGCCGTGGCGCCATTGAAGCCGGTAACGATCGGGACAATTCCTTGCGCCACCAGCGGCCCCAGCACCAACGCGGCTTTCTCGCGCGTAGGTTCCATGAAGGGCGTGGCGTTACCGAAAAAAGCATCGGTCACGATTACGTCACGCGCATTGACGGCGCGCGCCTGAACGCCTTCGGATTCCAGATACGCAGCCAACATCAACGCGGACAGCCGCTCGCCGGTGGCGACAGCTTCATCGACGGAGGCGGGCGGCCGCACGCCCAACATTCGGACGCCGCTCGTGATGCGGCGGAACTCTGCGACGATGCCGGCGACGCCCCGATTGGCGTCCTCAAGCGATGACCCCGTGAGGAGATCGCCGCAAGTCGAAGCATGGCGCTGGCCCAGCGTCTTCAGATTCGCCTCGACCGTTTCATCCTCGCCGTGCTCAGCCGCGCGTAGCGTATCGAGCAGCAGATCGGTCACCTTCGACATGGCCGACACCACGACCACCGTGGGCCGCTCCGCCTGATACTTGCGCACCAACGACGCCGTTGCCCGAATACGGTCCGCCGAGCCCATGCTCGTACCGCCGAACTTCATCACAAGTAGATTACGCACTCCCAGACGCCAATTCCTTTCCGTTGGTAGTCTTCTCACGAACGATCTTGAGGATCTGCTCTTCGACTTCTTCAATACTCAAGCCCGTGGAATCCACCAGCCACGCATCGGGAGCCTGCATCAGCGGCGCCTCGGCGCGCGTACGGTCACGATGGTCGCGCTCGTTCAAATCGGCCAGCACGCGCTCTTTCGACGGGGGAGGCGGTGAGTTCTCCGCGAGGTCCTTGACTCGGCGATCGGCTCGCACTTCCGGCACGGCGTCCAGAAAGATCTTCACGTCGGCATCGGGAAACACCACCGTTCCGATGTCGCGCCCTTCCATCACTACACTGGTGCGCCCGGCTAATTCGCGTTGTTTGTCGACCAGTGCGCGCCGCACGCCCGCAATCGCCGATACCTTCGAAGCGCCTTGCGCGATCTCAGGCCGCCGGATTTCGCCCGTGACATCCTCACCATTCAGCGTCACGCGCGGGGGATTCGATTCGAGGCCGATGTCGGCAGCGCGCGCCAGTTGCTCCATCGCCAGCAAATCGTCCCAGCTTTTACCTTGGCGCTCGGCCCATAACGCCACGGCGCGATACATCGCTCCGGTATCGATATAGACGAAGTTCAAACGGTCGGCCAGACGCTTGGCGATCGTGCTCTTGCCTGCCCCGGCGGGACCGTCGATCGCGACCACCACTCGCCGCTTCATTTCGGCGCCTCACCGGACAACGGATTCACCGCGATCACAAACTCGTCCACCGGTTTGCCGCCAATCAGATGTTCCTGGATGATTCGCTCCAGCACAGCCTCACGAGCCGAGTGATACCAGACGCCATCGGGATAAACCACCGCGATCGGCCCGCCCTCACACACGCGCAGGCAATTCGCCTTCGTGCGGAAAATGCAGTCCTCGCCCTGCATCGGGCCCAATTCGGCCAGCCGTTTCTTGAGATAGTCCCACGCTGCCAAACCTTCTTCTTTCGCGCAGCACTTGGGATTGGTTTGATCGGCGCACAACAAAATGTGCCGGCCCAGGCGCCCGATGCCCAAGTTAGACGCCACCGTTTTCAATTTTCCCTGACTTACTGCTGTTACTTCTTCCGCCACGTATGCTCGTTAACCTTCCGCCGCTTGCGTTTTGCCACAATAAAATCAGTATGACGCCGGCTGAGTTCGACCGACTCGTAGAACACGCCGTCCGCGCCATCCCGGCCAAGTACCGGGGACGGGTCGACAATCTAGTGATCGTGGTGGAACCGGAACCGCCGCAGCCCGGCCTGTTGGGTTTGTACCACGGTAGACCCATGACTCATCGCGGTGTCAATGACCAGTTTCACATGCCCGACACCATCACCATTTACCAGGGCCCGCACGAGCGGACGGCTCGGAGCGCGGAGCATCTGATAGAGCTCGTGAAAGAGACAGTATGGCACGAGATCGCGCATTACTTCGGGCTGAACGAAGAGGAAGTGCAGCGGGCCGAACGGCATCGGGCGCGGCTCCGGGCACTGGGGCGGGGGTAACGAGGGAAGGGAATGGCGGAGATCACTCGCGATAATCATTACGTAGCGCAGGCATATCTGCGCCGATGGGCGCGAGCAAACCAGTGGATCTGGTCTTTCCGCACCTTGGTCTCGGGTCAGAATGTTCCGCTGTGGGCACTCCATTCGGTGAAGGGAGTCGCGTTCATGCGAGACCTGTACACATCGACTGAACACGACGCGGAATCCGAAAAGAACGAACGGTGGATCTCTGACGGGCAAATGGTCGTGTTACTTATGGAAAGACTGGCGCGGTATGATAGGCCCTTACGCAGGCGCATATGGCTCGCATTAAACAAAAGATCGGCGTGTTGTACCTTGTCGGCGTGTTCGTGTCCGCTCCATTTTTCCAGTAGGAGCACTACTGAAGGAGGGGTTCTGGCGTTGGTTGCTGTTTGGTGAGGTGGCGGCGTTCGTCGAAGTCGTCCTCTGGCCCGTCACGGTGCCGGCTGCAATTGGTGGTCGCTACGCGCGCGAATGGAAGAAGAGCAGGCCGGATCTGTACCCTCCAATAGAACAGCAAAGAAACGTGAAGTAGTTCTACCAAGCGCTCTAAGAAGGGTATCTTTGATCAAGGCCGGGCAGATAGGGAGAACCGCATCATGAACGGCGACGTGAAAATTGATGTTGGCGGGCTGCTACCTTATCTCGAACACAAGTTGCGTGGTCTCTTCGGCAAAGACGCTGAGTCGGTTGGGTGGGCTCAGAAGATCAAGGATATGGCGCGGAGGGCCACCGAGCACGCCGCGTTCGTACAGTGCATCGGGATGCATACGCCTATCCCGATAGAAAGAATCTATCAGCCATCTCGGGTCAGACGGTTCTCGGCATCAAGTACCTTGGTTAGGAATGCCGGAGACCTTTTGTCTGGCTCGAACGGTTCGCTGGTGTTCGCAGGGCCGGGGCAGGGGAAAACTACCCTGTTGCATTCCCTTTACATGTCACTGGCGGCGCAGAAGGACCGTACTCCGGTGTTGTTTACGTTGCGCTGGGAAGGAGCGGTGGGGGATCTAGGAGCATTTGTTGATCGTCTTGCGCAACACGGTACCAAGCAAGAGCTAGTGTTACTCGTTGACGGTTATGATGAGGTTTCGGAGAAGGAACGTGAAGAAGTATCCCGAGCGCTGCTCTTATTCACATCGCTTGAGCGCGGCCCATTCATTCTCACGTGCCGAACGCTCTACACGGTGTACGACATCAAGTGTGATAAGTGTGATCACTACTTGATTGAGCCTTTCTCTGAGGATGATGCTCTCCAGTTTGTGAAGGCATTCTGCTCGATCTACGCCGTGGAACTTCCTGCGGAGGCACTCATTGCCGAACTGAATGACCGTGGGTTCCATGACTTCATCACGCACCCGTTGATGCTGACGTTGGTATGTATATTGAAGACCGGGCAGAATCAGGACATTCCTCGTCGTGCAATCGGCTTGGTTAGGCGGGCGATCGAAGTTCTCACGTTTCGTTGGGACGAAGGGAAGCGGGTGCACCGGCAGTCTGTTGTCCCTCTTGATGGAGAAGAGCGTGTGCGGTGTTTGATGCACGTTGCCTTTCACATGAAGAAGTACGGGTGTTCTTACGAAGAGATTATCCATTTTGTTCGGGAACATCTACGGCTCGTCCAGTTGTCGAAGGTGGACCCGGCTCAGCTGCTTGATGAGATGGCGAGGTGGTATGGCATCGTGGTGCCTGTTGAGAACTCGCGTTGGCAGTTTGTTCATCGGACGATTCACGACTTCTTGGCTGCGAGGTATTGGGTGGAGAGTGGTGTGTTCGCCTCGGAGAGAGTGAATGAGTGGACGGTACGGACGGCATACGCTATTTGTCTGTCGATGAACCCCACGGAGATGATCGTCAGGCTGTTGCAGGAAGCACCTTCACTGGAGGCATTCTCGGAATGCCTCTACAATCATGCTTCGTTCGACGTCTCGGTGATTAGTGAAGCAGTAATTCGACGAGCGTGGGGTCGTGGGATCTTCTTCAAGGAGGGGAGTCAGGGGTTGGAGGTGGAGTACGAAGAAGATCCTTGCGTTCACGCAAGCCCTGACTTCTTGCGGGCGCTGATCATTGCTGGTTCCGATGTGAGGTTTGAGGCGTTCAACGGTATCGCCATGTCGTGTTGGGCACTCGGTGAGATGCAGCGACGCGGAATCAAGATCAATGGGCAGCTTCTCAAAGGACGCCTCGGAGACCTCGTCTCCGTTAATCCCTATGTCATCCTGAACAGAGTGCTGAGCAAAGACAAAGTTCCGAACTCGGAACAGCGGTTTCGACTCGCTCAAGTGACGGACTAAGAGCAGGGCTCTTACCTGATTAGCTGCTCAGTGGGTGTCGTAGCACGTCCCGACGGCTTCGTATTAGATGTGGTGTCGCGGGATTTTCTCGGCGACGCGGTTGTTGTCTCCTCTCATGATGGCCGTGCTGCAGTTCTGGCCCAGGCATTGGACGAGTGTACGCGTACGGCCAACCCCTTTTGAGCCGCGACCGCGCGGCTGTCTTCGTCGCTGAATTCGCCGCCCTCTTCGGCCTCGTGGGTCATGACTTCCAGCAACTGAACCGCTACCGCGAGTTGATTGGGATCCAGTTGGCCCAGCAACTCGTGAGCCCTTGTTTCCAGCCAATTGGCGATCGTCGCGCTTTTCCTTCCTTTGAATTTTGGCATACCGCGAATACGATTCAGCCCCTGAAGTATGTCGCCGTTCCCCTGCTGTCTCAGGGAGGTACCGTTGTTCCGCTTGGTGCCGGTGGCGCGCCTGGGTTGGATCTTCAGCCGGACTTGAAAACCGTGACAAGCACCCGCATATCCTCTACTCTGAATAGAGAAGCAGTTTTATTTAGGAAGGAGCCACGCCCCCATGGAAGTGCAATTCACCCCTGACCAGCAGATTAAGCTTTCACGCTTGGCGAGGGCGCAAGGCCGCGCAGCGGAAGCCCTCGTGCAAGAAGCGGTCGAACGGCTTTTCGGCTATGACGAGTGGTTCTCCCGCGAACTCGATAAGGGAATGGCTGCGGCGGATAAAGGCGAGTTCGTTGAGCACGACGCCGTTCGTAGAATGATCGAAACCCGTTATCCGGCGTAAATAAATGATCGTTCGTTGGACCCGGCCAGCGGCGGACGACCTCAGCCATATTTGCGACTACACGGAAAAGCGATTTGGATCGGCGCAAGCCCGCCGCGCCGCGATGGCCATCTATGACGCCGCCGACGCCTAGCGCGAAATGCCACTCGGTGGCCGCGCGGGACGCAAACCTGGTACGCGGGAACTGACGGTCGCCGGTTTCCCTTTCGTGATTATTTACCGCGCAGGAATGGAGGCCGTCGAGGTTGTCCGCATTCTTCACGGTTCCCAGCAATGGCCGTAGCGCCCCGCGCACGTGTTTAAAATGGCGACCCGCTCCATCCTATCAATGAAGCCCGGCGGCCGGATCGCCGGATCGTTCACTTTGACGGCGGGAGCGTTCTAGCTTCCGCCCGGAAGGCCGCATGCTCGCGCATTGCGCCGCCGAACAGAGCCGCGACTGCGGAGCGGTCTTAGGCCCCCGCCGCCGCTCGCGCCGCCGTCACCACGGCTTCGACTTCAGCTTGATACGCGCGCAACAACTCCGCATTCGCCGCGTTAAACCGCATCACCAGCACCGGCTGCGTGTTGGAGGCGCGCGCCAGGCCCCAGCCCTTTTCAAAAATCCCACGCACGCCGTCCAAGTCTGATGAATTACTCTAGATGGAACGCCCACATGAAACAACTTATCCTTCCGCTCCTATTTCTGGCTCTCGCGTTGCGCGGCCAAGCCCAGTCCAAATCCGATCCCTTTAATCTGGACCGCATTCTGAAGATCGAGATCCAGATGGCGCCCGCCGACTGGAAGTATGTCCGGACGAGCCATCGGACCGCGGGCGATGAAGCGGGCTACGAGAGCCGCAAGGCGGAGGTGACCATCGATGGCGTCGAAATAGGCGCGGTCGCGGTCCGTAAGAAGGGCTTCCTCGGTTCGGTCGTGTCCACGCGACCGTCGTTGAAAGTAGATCTCGACAAGTACGTAAAAGGTCGGCAGTTCGAAGGCCTATCCGGAATGACGCTCAACAATAACAACCAGGATGCGTCGCTGGTGCAGACGGTGATCGCCTATGAACACTTCCGCAAGGCCGGTGCACCTGCTTCACGGGCTGCCTTTGCGCATGTGATCGTCAATGGAGAGGACCTGGGAATCTACACAAACGTTGAGCCCGTTAACCGGGCGATGATGCAACGGCTGTTCGGCAACTCGGACGGCTTGCTGCTCGAAGGCAGCGGGACCGACCTTACCGGTCAAGGCAGCGGCAACGGTCGTCTCGAAGAAAAGAGCGGGGCCGCCAAGAATGTGAATCGCGACCGGATCAAGGAACTGGCCGCGCTGCTCGAAGCAGCCGGGCCCGTGCAACTCAGCAAGATCGCCGAGTATGTGGAGATGGATTCGTTCCTCACGCTATGGGTGGCCGAAGTGCTGATCGGTCACTTTGATGGATATTCGGGAAACCGTAACAATTACTTTGTCTATGAGAACTCGAAGACCAGGAAGCTCACCTTTTTTCCCTGGGGCCCCGATTCGGTTTTCCGGGACCCCGGTCCTCTCGCCAGCGGGCCCCTTCCAAAGTCCGTGAAAGCGGCCGGCATTCTTTGCCGCCGTCTCTGGGAGTTGCCGGAGATTCGAACCCGTTACCAGGCCGAAATGAAACGCCAGCTCAGCGGGGTTTGGGATGAGAAGGCGATGATCGGCCGCATAGCGCAACTGCAGCAGCCCCTGGAAAAGCTCAGCACCACGAACCGGCAGGCGGCGCAGATAAAGACCACAGAAATCGAGGCCTTTATTAAGACCCGGCGGGACGAGATCAATAAGGAACTCGACGCAGCGGAGCCGCCCGTTTGGCCCGTCTCGGCGAGCCAGCCGAGCCAGCCACCACCGAGAATGGAGATCAAGGGAACGTTTGACGCCCCCTACCTGGCAGCTGCGCCTGAGGGAAGCCCGTTCGGAACAGGCTCAGGCACCCTCAGTGTAACTGGCGCTAAACGGGATCCGGTCTTCGAGCGCTACGCAGCCTTTGTCACGGTTGGCAGCGGGCTGGGGATGGAGAGGATACGTCAAGGCTATCCCAGCATCAAACTGGTTGGCATGGAGCAGTCTTCAAAGGAGCTTTGGGTGGCCACGTTTCTGCTCGACCCGCATCGGCTGAACGAGCAAACCACTTCACTTCCCTTGGACAATTACGAAGCATGGGCCGTCATCATACAAGGCGCCAACCGCAGGCTGTTCGATGTACGCGGCGAGTTGAAGTTCACCACTGTGTCGGTAAAGCCCGGCGGCCGGATCGCCGGGTCGTTCACTTTGACGACGGGGGCGTTCTAGCTTCCGGCTAGCCTCCCGCCGCCACTCGCGCCTTGGCCACCACGGCTTCGACTTCGGCCTGGTACGCACGCAACAACTCCGCATTCGCGGCCTCAAACCGCATCACCAGCACCGGCTGCGTATTTGAGGCGCGGGCCAAGCCCCAGCCTTGCTCGAAGATCACGCGCACGCCGTCCACGTCGACGACCTTGTACTTGGACGCCTTGAAGTGCGCCACCACACGATTGATGACGTCGAACTTCACTTCATCCGGGCAGTCGACGCGAATCTCCGGCGTTGAAACATTCACCGGCAAACCATCGATTTGCGCGGAAAGCGGCTGGCCGGAATTCGAGACGATCTCCATCAACCGGCAGGCCGAGTACAGCGCGTCGTCGAAGCCATAAAAACGATCCTGGAAAAAGATGTGGCCGCTCATCTCGCCGGCTAGTTCCGCGTGCTCTTCCTTCATCTTCGCTTTGATGAGCGAGTGGCCGGTCTTGTACATAATCGCCTTGCCACCCAACCGCGCGATCTCGTCGTACAGCACCTGCGAACACTTCACTTCGGCGATAAACGTCGAGCCCGGTTTCCGCGACAGAATCTCTCGCGCGAAGATCAGCAGCAGATAGTCGCCCCAAATTACGCGACCGTGCTCGTCCACCGCGCCGATGCGATCTGAGTCGCCATCGAAAGCGATCCCAAGATCGGCGTTATGCTCTTTCACCGCTGCCTTGAGATGATCGAGATTCTCTTCCACCGTCGGATCCGGATGATGATTCGGGAACCGCCCGTCCTGTTCGAAGAACAACTCCACGCAATCGCAGTTCAGCTTCTCCAGCAACCGGTGCATCGCCGGGCCCGCCGCGCCGTTGCCCGAATCGATCACGACCTTGATCCGCCGCTTCCAATCGAACTGCGCCGCGATCTCGTCCACATAGGGCGTGATCACGTCGGCGGTTTTCAACGAGCCTGGCCCGGTCATCAGGTCGCCCGTCTGGATCAACGCAAGGACGTCTTGTATCGCTTGGCCATAAATCGCCCCGGCGGCGCACACGCTCTTGAAGCCGTTATAGTCGGCCGGATTGTGACTGCCGGTAATCATCACGGCGCCGTCGGACTTCAAGTTATAAACCGAATAATAAAGTAGCGGCGTCGGCACCACTCCCACGTCAGTAACATCGCAGCCACTGGCGAGTAGCCCCTCCAGCAAAGCCTTGTGCAGCCTCGGGCCGCTCAGGCGCACGTCGCGTCCGAGATTGACGTTGCGTCCGGCCTTGCGCTGGATGTAAGTGCCAAGGGCCTGGCCCAGCAGCCGCACTCCGTCATCGGGAAGATCTACATCGGCGATGCCGCGAATATCGTATTCGCGGAAGATGGTGGATTTGAGCATTTCTATCGAGCCTATCAAAAAGATGCGCGAGTCAGGCCGGTTTGTGGCGGACGCGCAAAAGAAACATCATGACCGAAGCCAGCAGCACTGCGCCCAACACGAGATGCCACTTGTGCGCGGCGACCCAACCGAGTGAATCCTCGCCCAGCGAGCGGCCCAGTGCGGCCAACCCGAGATAGCGCGGGATGCGGCCGGCCAATACGGTCAGCAGGAACGAACTCAGTTTTACGCCAAACGCCCCCGCCGAGAGCACGAAGACTTTCATCGGTAGACCCGGAATCGGAATCAGTGTCGGAATAAAAACCGTCACTAACCCATAGTTGGCGAACCACTCACGGAAACGTAACTCATTCGGCGTGCTCGCATGACGCTCAAGATACATCTGCCCGCCTTTGCGCGCCAGGAAGAACAGAATCATCGACCCGATCGCGGAGCCAATGATCGACAGGACCGCCGTGAGGTAAGCCAGTTCGTGATTCGTTACCGCCGTCAACAGGATCAGCGCATCCACGCCGCCCGGCAGCGGCACGCCCGCCGAATCGACTAGCGCCACCATAAACGCGCCGCCCGGCCCCCAGGCGTGTAAGGTCGCCGCGATCTTACGCAGCACCGGCCAGTTCCTTCAACTTCGCTTCGTCGATCACCGGCACTCCCAGCTTCTGCGCCTTGTCCAGCTTGGATCCCGCCTTCTCGCCCGCCACGACGTAGCTGGTCTTCCTGCTCACCGAATCGGTAGCCTTTCCGCCTGCCGCTTCGATCATTGCGTTCGCATCCTCACGGCTCAGGCTGGGCAAGGTGCCGGTCACGACGAACGTGAGCCCAGTAAACGGGCCGCCTTCGCGCTTCGGCTTCTCATGCGTGAACACCAGCCCAGCGGCGCGCAGGCGCTCAACCAGATCGCGCGCGTGCGGAGCGGCGAAAAAAGCATGGATGCTTTGCGCCACCTTCGGACCCACCTCCTGCGCGCGTTGCAAGGTATCCGCATCCGCCGAAACGATTGCATCGAGACTGCCGAATTCTTCGGCAAGTATCTGTCCCGTGCGCTCGCCGACAAAGGGAATCCCCAGGCCGTTCAAGACGCGCGGTAACGCTTGCCGCTTCGACGCTTCAATCCCGCGCAGGATCCGCTCGGCCGACTTCTGTCCCATGCGCTCAAG
Source organism: Acidobacteriota bacterium (assembly GCA_043755595.1). Taxonomy (GTDB): domain Bacteria; phylum Acidobacteriota; class Terriglobia; order Bryobacterales; family Bryobacteraceae; genus VFZP01. The sequence goes on from JAYUSQ010000273.1 coordinate 31,220, forward strand.
CCCGGTCAGTTGCTCAAGCGTCAACTCATAAAGATCGGCCACGCTCTTCACGAAGCCCTTGCTCACAAGTTGATCCACCAGTGAGTCGCCCATGCCATCGATATCCATAACACTGCGCGCCGCAAAATGCAGGATCGTCTCTTTCAGACGCGCCGGGCAATCGGAATTGATACAGCGACTGGCCACCTCGCCTTCCATGCGCGTCACATCGCCTGCGCAGACCGGGCACTGCTTCGGCATATGAAACGGCTGGCGGCCCTCGGCGTGATGAGCGACGCGCACCACCTTCGGGATCACGTCGCCACTGCGCTCCAGCACCACCGTGTCGCCGATCGCCAAGCCAAGCCGCTCGATCTCGTCCTCGTTGTGCAGCGTGGCGCGCGACACCACCACGCCGCTTACTTGTACGGGTTTCAAATGAGCCACTGGCGTTAATACGCCCGTCCGGCCCACTTGCACTTCGATGTTCTCCAGCACCGTCTCGGCCTGCCGCGCGGGATACTTGAACGCGATCGCCCAACGCGGAGCCTTCGACGTCCAGCCCAGTAATTTTTGCTGCGCGATCAAATCCACTTTGGCAACCGCGCCGTCGATCTCGTACGGCAAATTGTCGCGCCGCGCCTCAAAACCGCTGGCCCACGCAAACAACTCCGCCGCATCGCCGCACAGCTTGCGATTGGGGTTCACCTTGAAGCCCATCGCTTGCAATTCATCGAGCGATTCCCAATGTGACGCGCACGCCGGCTGCCCATCCACCAGTAGAAAGTAGGCGTAGAACTCCAGTCTCCGAGCGGCGGTGACGGATGGATCCAGCACACGTAGCGACCCCGCCGCTGAGTTGCGCGGGTTCGCATAACGCGCCAGGCCCTGCGCTTCCCGTTCGGCATTCAATTCCTGGAAAGCCTTGTTTGGGATCACCACTTCGCCGCGCACTTCAAACTCCGGCCGTGCCGTTTTTGCCTTGAGCGGCAGCGAGCGGATGGTGCGAGCATTCTCCGTCACGTCTTCGCCCACTTCGCCGTCGCCCCGCGTGATCGCCCGCACGAAGCGTCCACCCCGATAGCGCACGGCCATCGACAGCCCGTCCATTTTCAGCTCGGCGGCGTAACGGTACGAATCGCCTTTGAGCAAATCGTTGACACGCCGGTCGAACTCGCGTAGCTCACCTTCGTTAAGCGCATTGTCCAGACTGAGCATCGCCGAGCTATGCGGCGCTTGCACGAAACCTTCGCGCGGGGCTCCACCCACTCGCTGAGTCGGCGAATCGGCGTCAACCAGCTCAGGATGCTCCCGTTCGATTTCCTGAAGACGCCGCATGAGTGGGTCATACTCGGCGTCTGGTATCGCGGGCGCATCCAGCACGTAGTACTGATGTTCGTGATGGCGAAGCTCAGCGCGGAGCTTCTCAGCCTCGACCGAGGCCGCATGGGGCACGGAAGACATGAATCTTCCATGATCGCCGATTTTGTTGCCGCTACGCGGCTGCTGCCGCTAATCTGGAAGTATCTACCGCGAAGCGCATCTCATCTACAACCCGAACGCCGGCAAGCTGGTCAGAAATGCCGGACTCGCGGAGCGCGTGCGCGACGCGCTGCGACGGGGCGGCCTCGAAGTGTATTTGGCTCCCACTTCCGCGCCGGGCCACGCGACCTCGCTGGCAGCCGATGCAGTCAAGGCGAAGGCCGGGCTCATCATCGCGATGGGCGGCGATGGCACGGTAAACGAAGTCCTGAACGGGATGGCGCACTCAACCATCCCGCTCGCTGTCATTCCGGGCGGCACCGCCAACGTATTTTGCTGCGAGACCGGCATTCCCCGCAATCCGGTCAAGGCCGCGGCGCTGCTCCCGGAATGGGTGGAGGCGCGCGTGGCGCTGGGGCGCGTTCAGTGCGCCGGCGAAGCGCCGAGGTACTTCCTCTCAATGGCGGGAGCGGGGCTTGACGCCGGTATCGTGCAGCGCGTCCAACCCGCTGTGAAACGCCGGCTCGGCAAGGTCGCATATTGGATCGCGGGCTTCCGCGCTTTCGGCGAGAGCCTCGCTATCCTGGACGCGCAGACGGAAGGCCGTCAATTGGCGACCGGTTTTGCGCTCACCAGCCGCGTCCGCAACTACGGCGGAGACCTGACCATCGCTTCCAAGGCCTCGCTATTTATCGATCGGTTCGAACTAGTGACGTTTTCCGGACGCTCTACCATTCCCTACTTGATCTATCTGTCCGGTGCCGTCTTCGGCCTCGCCACCAGTCTGCCGGGCGTTCATTCGGTGCTCACGCGCCGCGTCGATTTAGCCGCCAACGCTAACGGCCGCCCGGTCTATATTCAAGTGGATGGTGAAGCCGCCGGGCAGCTTCCGGTTTCGATCGAAATAGTCCCGTCGGCGCTCACCGTGCTGGTTCCCAAGCAGGCAATCAAGTAGGCGATGGATAACATCACGCACACTCTGACCGGCCTCATGTTGAGCCGCGCCGGACTCGAGCGGCTCACCCCGCGCGCGTCGTTGATTTTAATGCTCGCCGCCAATGCGCCAGATGCAGACGTGGTGACCAGCTTGGCGGGTTCGGCGGTATATCTCGATTGGCATCGCGGCCCGACACACGGCGTGCCGATGATGCCGCTGATGGCAGTGTTGCCCGTCCTGGCGGCGGGGTTGTGGCGGCGCCCGGCTGGCTTCTCCTGGCCAATGGCGTTTCTGTTGTCGATCATCGGGCTGCTCTCGCATTTGGCGCTCGATTGGACCAATATCTATGGCATCCGGCTGCTGTCGCCCATTTCGCAGGAATGGTTCCGGCTCGATATCACAGCGGTGATTGACGCGTGGATCTGGCTTGCGCTCCTGCTTGCTCTCACTTGGCCGATGCTGGCGCGGCTGGTTGGATCCGAGATCGGAGCGCGCTCCACCAAGGCGGGCGGCGGTATGGCGCGCTTCGCGCTCGCGTTTTTGTTGCTGTACGATTGCGCCCGCGCCGTGCTGCACTCGCGTGCGATCGAGACGTTGAACTCGCGCGTGTACCCGGGCGGGCCGCCGCGTCAGATTGCGGCGCTCCCTCACTTCGCCGATCCGTTGCGCTGGACTGGGCTGCTGGAATTACCCGGGCGCTGGGAACAGCACCCGCTTAATCTGGCAGGCGATTTTGATCCGGCAGCGGGGCGGCTCTGGTATCAGGCCGCTCCCGCGCCGGAGATCGACGCCGCGCGGCGCGAAGAGCCTTTTCTTGCGATGCACCGCTTCTCAAAAACGCTTGTCTGGCAGCACGTCCAGCTAGCCGAAGAGAATGCCGGATCGGAGGTCCGCGTGGTTGACCTGCGCTTTGGCACGCCCGGCAGTGGCGGATTCACCTCGATCGCGCGCGTACGCCCCGATGGCAAGGTGTCTGAGTCGCACTTTCAGTTTCGAGGCGAACAAACTCCGTTCAGGCCACGTTGAAGTCCGCGCTTACTTTGATCAGTCCCGCCTTAGCCCGGTTTTAATGGGCCTCGAACATGTGAGCGATGTCCTGATAGCCATTCATCGCCAAGCGGCACGCCGGTCCGTCGCCGGAGAAGCGGGGCCGATGCCAATGCATGCGCGGCGCGTAGACGATGTCGCCCTGATCGGCGTAGACCATGCCTGCACCTTCCAGCTTGTATTCCATCTTGCCTAGCAGGATGAACCAGAACTCGGAACACTCGGGATGGAAGTGGCCTTTGTCCACGTCCTTAGCCGGAGGCAAAGACTTGGCGTCGCCAAAGATGATGTTCGAAACCGCGCGATCGTCGGCAATAAAACGGCGCTGCGTTTCGGCGCCCGAGACCACGGCGTTGAAATCGATCCACGGACGATTGCCTTGGTTGTAGGCGCCCTTGCCCGCGACCGTGGTCTTCACGAAATCAAATCCTTTGAGCATTGGCGCCGCTTCGTCAACCGGGTACATGGTCTTTGCGTGGGCGATATTGACTTCAAAGCGCAGCGACGGTTTGTCGCCGACTGTTTCCATAGCGTAAAAGGTGCGGTACGGCACTTGGACCAGATAGCCTTTGGAGGCGACGAACGGTTCCTGGCCATCGATAGTGAAACGGATCTCTCCGTCCTGCACCACCCACCACGCGCGGGTGTCCGGGTGCATGCGGCGGCGGGTTTTTTCCCCCGAGGCCATCTGGATATAGTCGGCCTTCAGATGATCGTCACTCACCACTGTCAGGCTCCAACTGGCCTTTCCCTTGTGCGCGGCGAGGATTTCAGAGAGTTTCCAGACCGGCTTGTTCGGCGCCGTCCAGCCGAGTAGCTTAACGGTTTTGGGAGCCCAAACGGTTTGCGGAGGCGCCTGCGACCCCTTTTTTCCTCCGCCCTTCTTTGCCATGGGCGGCGCGTCTTGAGCTAAAACGCCCACGACGGCCAAGGTGGATAATGCCGATAGGACGAGAGCGGAATGAAAAAACAACTTCATGGCCGATCACTATATCACTTGGACGCCCCTGCAGGAAGAAAGAAGGCGATCTTCAGCAGACTGGGGCTTGCTCGCCAGGCCACGCTTCGAGCCTGTCACGGATAACTTACGCCGCTCCTACCGCCTCAGCCACTCGAGCCAGCACATACGGCCCTTCTGGAATCACGGCCACCTTGGCGCCCGGCCGCAGAGAACCGATCAGCGCCGCAACGGC
>JAYUSQ010000274.1:0-35548 GCA_043755595.1 Acidobacteriota bacterium
ATCCTCGATCTCAGCCAAAGTCAAACGTTCCAAGTTCTTCATGCGAATAGTCATCTATCCCCAGCTTGGCCGCTTCCGTTTCAGGCTCACCCCGCATTCGAATCAATTCCTGCCCTCAGGCTCACCCCGCATTGGAATCGACATCTGGTTTCAGGCTCATCACGCATTGGACAATACTCCCCATTGCCGTCCTCGGTCAGTATAGATTATGATGTTGGTTATCTACGATGAGCGGGTTCAGTGGGGTGGCGTCCCTTTTCGCCTTTTTTGTCTTCTTTCCTCTTTCGGTTTCGGCGCAGGAGTGCGCTTTTCAGGTTAACCCGGATCGCTTCCTGGCGCAGGAAGCGCGGGCGCGGACGGCAGTCCATAAATCCGTGGCTTCGCTTAGCCGGCGCGCGGCGGCAACCGTGGACGCCACCGAAATTCCTCGCCGGAATTTCATTGACGATTTCATTTTTGGCGCGATGGAACGTGATGGTGTGAAATCCGCGCCGCTGTCTTCAGACCAGGAGTTCCTGCGCCGGGTCTACTTCGATCTCACCGGTCACCCGCCTACGCCCGCCGAGATCCGCGAATTCCTGGATAAGCCGGACCGGAACGCAGTCATCGATCGGCTGCTCTACTCGCGACAATTCGTCGACCGGTGGACCATGTGGCTGGGCGACCTGTTGCAGAACGCCGCCTTCCCCGCCAATTTCGATCGCCAATATTTCGGACGCAACGCTTTCTACAAGTGGATGCTGCTGTCGATCGCCGGAGAGAAGTCGCTCCGCGACATCGCTCTCGAAGCGGTGGGCGGCAAGGGCAACAACTACAAGGACGAAACCGGGGGCGTCAACTTCCCGCTGAACGGCATCGCGGCCATGGCCCCGGTGCAAGACACCTACGACAACATGTTCATGAAGTCGGCGTCGGCATTCCTGGGCTTGTCGAATTACGATTGCCTGCTCTGTCACGATGGGCGCGGCCACTTGGAGCAAGTGAATCTGTGGGCATCGAAAGCGACCCGCCTCCAGGCACAGCGGCAGGCGGCGTTTTTTGCCCGGATCACGATGCCGAAGCCAAATATCCCAGTGACTGAGTTTCTCTACAACAGCTATAACGTCGCCGATGCTGGGCGCGATTTCTACCGGCTCAACACTCTGACGGGCAACCGGCCGGAGCGGGTGCTGCTTGGCGCATCGAACATTGTCGAGCCCGAATACCGCGATGGCCGTACGCCGGCTAGCGGCGACTGGCGGGAAGAGTACGCCAAGTTTATGGTGGACGATCCGATGTTCGCGGTGAACTTCGCCAATCGTCTGTGGAAAGAAATGTTCACGTTGGGCTTGGTGGAGCCAGTCGATGCGCTTGACCCGGCGCGTCTGGATCCAGACAATCCGCCCCCATCTAGTTGGGGTTTTCAGGCGACACACCCGGAGCTGCTTCAGAAGCTCGCGTCGGAGTTGAAGTCGCGCAACTACGGTCTGCGCGAGTACCTCCGGCTGTTGCTTGAATCGTCGGCCTATCAACTGAGTTCCCGCTACGACGGCGATTGGAAGCTAACCTCGGTTCCTCTTTTCGCCCGCCACTATCCACGGCGGCTCGAAGGCGAAGAGGTTCACGACGCGATCGTGAAGGCCACCAATATCCGGCCCGTCTACACACTACGCGACCTGGAAGACACGTCGTGGGCAATGCAAATGCCGGAACCGGTGGAACCACGTTCGAACGGCGCCGCTGTCAATTTCATGAACCCTTTTTATCGCGGCAATCGCGATTCGTTCTTCCGCGTTCAGGACGGCTCGGTGCAGCAGCAACTTAACCTGATGAACGATACTTTCATCCTCAACCGCCTGCGCGTGGCTTCCTCATCCACTTTACGTGAAGCGGCTGCGATGAAAGATGCGGACGGGATCGACCAGTTGTTCCTGCTGTTGTTGCAGCGCTTGCCCGATGAGCGCGAGAAGAAGACGTCGCTCGATTATCTGGCCAAGGCCGGCACGCAACGCAACGCATATTTCGAAGACTTGGCTTGGTCGCTCGTCAACAAGACCGATTTCCTGTTCAACTACTAGGGCGCGCACGAATCATGAAAAAGGACCGCTTCGGAATCCCACTCGACGTTAACGGCACCCAGTTCTGGCGACGCCCGCCGGTCACGCGCCGCGTACTCTTTCAGCATGCCGCGTCGGCCGTTGGAGGCTATTTCTTTCTCCCGGAGCTCGATTGGCAGCGCCGCGCCCAAGCGCAAGAGCCGCCCTCGCGCGCCAAGAACGTCATCTTCATCATGATGCGCGGTGGGCCGAGCCAGACCGACACTTTCGATCTGAAACAAGGTGCGTGGACTCCGGCGAATCTCGACGTCCAGACGTACAACGGACTCAAGTTTCCGCGCGCGCTCATGCCCAAGTTGGCGGGGCAGCTTGACGATATCGTGCTGGTTCGCTCCGTGCGCGCCTGGGCCGCCGTACATGGTTTGGCGCAAGTGTGGATGCAGATTGGCCGCAACCCTGCCGCCGGATCTTCGCGGATTGCGCCTCATATTGGCTCGGTAGTGTCGCATGAATTGTCCGCGCAGACCAAAGACGCGGTGCTCCCGTCTTTCATCACATTGAATACGCTGAGCGGAATTGGCAATGGCTTCCTGCCCCCGGAGGCCGCACCGTTCTTCGCCGCACCGGGTGGCGGTGGGCTGACCAATTCGCGCCACAATGACGGCCAGGCTCGGTTTGACCGCCGCTACAGCTTGCTGCTGGAGATGGACTCGTCCCTGCGCGCAACGCCTGAGCTTGGTTCCGCTGCGTTTCAAACGCAGTCTTACAGTAACTCCGCGCGGAAGATGATTTATAACGACAAGATCGATACGATCTTCACGTTCGACGCCGCTGAGCGGGCGCGTTACGGGAGCACCAACTTTGGCAACTCCTGCATCGCGGCGCGCAACATGCTTCGCGCTCGCGCCGGTGCGAGGTTCATTCAAATCATGCAACCGGATTGGGATCAGCATGACAATATCTGGACTCCCCTACCCTCGACCGTCAGCCATTACTATCGCGGGGCCGAGTTCGACAATGGACTCGGAGCGCTGTTGACGGATTTGAAGAACGAAGGCATGCTTGATTCCACGCTCGTGGTAGCGATGGGTGAGTTTGGCCGTACGATTGGCAACTTGAATGCCACACGCGGGCGCGATCATCTTCTGCAGCAAGCGGCATTGGTGGCAGGCGCAGGTATCCGAGGCGGACGCGCGATCGGCGAATCGAATTCAGCGGGCAGTGGCACGCTCACTCCAGGCTGGTCCGGCGAACGCGACATCCGCGCCGAAGATATCGAAGCCACGATGTACTTCGCGCTGGGAATCGATTGGAATAAGACGGTCGAGGATCCCACAGGACGGCGGTTTGAGTATGTTCCCCGGGATAAACTCAACTACAAGCCCATCACCGAACTGTGGAGCTGATCGGGCAAGACCCCTTCGCGAATTTGCGTCACACCGCCAACGATATCCGGTGTATCATAGTGACTCTGGCTAGCCTCCGTCGCTCTTGGCGGAAATGAAATTACTCGGACCGACACCCATGCGGCGACTCAACGAAGTGGTTGGGCTCGTGACGCTCGCAGCAGCGGTGTATCTTATCCTCATACTCGTCTCATTCTACCCGCAGGACGCTTCCTGGAACACGGCGGCGGCGGGGGGCGAGGCTCGAAATCTTGGCGGACAAGTCGGCGCTTACCTCTCTGACATCCTGCTGCAATTCCTTGGCTTGTCCGCATTTCTGCTGCCCGCCCTGATGATTTCACTATCATGGCGTTGGGTGCATTCGGCAGAGATCGAAGACCAATGGATCCGAATCGGGGGCGGCTCGCTGCTTTTCTTCGCCGTCAGCGCAACCTTGGGTTTCTGGTCCGATTGGCGCGTGTTCGATTCCACGATTCCCATGGGCGGCTTGCTGGGCAACCTTCTCGCCTCCAATCTATTGCGATGGTTCAATCTCAGCGGCTCGGTCCTTATCACATCGACCACGATGCTGATTTCGCTTTACCTGCTGACTACGTTCTCTCTCAGTAGCCTTCCCACCTGGATGAGGAAGCCGCGTTGGATCGTCGACGGTCTGGGCCTTCGTTGGAGTGGCTGGCTGATCGCGAGCCGCCAGCGGCGCGAAGAAGAGCGTGCCGCGAAGGCAGCTGCGCGCGCGGCCGAACTGGAACGGGACAATCGGCCCGAACAGCCAGCGATCGCGCGGCGCCGTCTCGAAGTCATCACCGAACCCGAAGCGGGCGAATTCGAAATCCCGATCCGCACGCTCGATTCCATGCCCGAGCCCGACGAGTCGAACGACCTGGAACCGGTTGGCGCCCTCGCTGGTGTGAGGGCGGCGGTAGACCTTCCCTGGGACTCGCCGGCCGCCACCGCCGTCGCCGTGAAACCGCCTCCGGCTCCGCGGACAACCGCCGCCAGAGCATCTGCGTCGCCCGCTGAACCTGCAGTCGTAGAGTACATGCCACCACAGCCGGTGGCGGTCCCCGCGCGTCAGGCTGTCGCGCGAACCTCAGCCAACTACGAATTCCCGCCGCTCAGCTACTTGAACGAAGCCGAAGCGCGCAGCGCGCACGACGCCGCTGAATTGAAGGATATAGCGGGCAACATCAAGTCCAAGTTTGAAGAGTTCAACGTATTGGGCAGCGTCACGCAGATCAACCCGGGCCCGGTGGTCACGACTTTCGAATTCAAACCCGAGGCCGGCATCAAGTACAGCCGGATCACGACGCTCACCGAAGATCTTTGCCTGGGCCTACAGGCCGAGTCCATCATAATCGAGCGTATCCCCGGCAAGCCCACCGTGGGCATTGAAGTTCCCAATTCGCGGCGCGAGATCATTCGCCTCCGGCAGATTCTGGAGTCCGAAGAATTCCAGAACTCGCCTTCCAAACTGACCATCGCGATGGGCAAAGACATCAGCGGCCGCATCAAAGTGGCTTCGCTCGAAACGATGCCGCATTTGCTGATCGCGGGCTCCACCGGGTCCGGCAAAAGCGTCATGCTCAATTCGCTGATTATGTCGGTGCTGTATAAATCGACGCCCGAAGATGTGCGCATGATTCTGATCGATCCCAAGCGCGTGGAAATGGGGCCGTATGAAGATATCCCGCATCTACTGACACCGGTCATCACAGACCCGCGCAAGGCAACCATCGCGCTCCGCAACGCCGTGCTGGAAATGGAGCGGCGGCTGAAACTGCTGGCTTCGCAGGGCGTGCGCAACATTGAGCAGTTCAACAAAAAAGTTAAGTTGGCGATGTCGCAACCGCGCAGCCTCTTCGCCGAGAACGATGCGGCGACGGAGATGGAAGAGCTCCAGCCACTGCCGTTCATCCTAATCGTGATTGACGAGTTGGCGGACTTGATGATGCTGGAACGGCAAGGTGTGGAAGAGTCCATCACGCGGCTGGCGCAGATGGCGCGCGCGGTGGGCATTCACCTGGTCGTCGCGACGCAACGTCCCAGCGTCGACGTGATCACGGGCTTGATCAAAGCGAATTTTCCGACACGCATGAGCTTCCGCGTGGCGACACGCGTGGACTCGCGGACTATTCTCGACGTCATGGGCGCGGAACATCTATTGGGCAAAGGCGACATGCTGTTCCTGCCGCCGGGCTCAGCCCGGTTGGTGCGCGTACACGCAGCCTATGTAACCGAAACCGAGACTGCGGACGTGACTAACTTCTGGAAGAAGCAGGCGCGGCCCGAGTACGATCAAACCTTCCTCATCGCTCCGCCCGAGGAAGGCGAGGAAGCGGCAGCCGACGACTTGGCGGACTTCCACGACCCCATCTACGAAGACGCCGTGCGAGTGGTGTGCGAAGTGGGCAAGGCTTCGACGTCAACGCTGCAACGCCGCTTGCGTCTGGGCTACGGCCGCGCCGCGCGCATCCTCGACAAGATGCATCACGATTCAATCATCGGGCCTCCCGATGGCAGCCGTCCCCGCGAGGTATTGCGCCGCCCCGAGTGGCTGGACGCGCCTTCAGCCGTGTGAAGATAAAATGACAACGTCACCGATCAGGTTTACCGAACTCTCAATCCGAGGCTTTCGCCGCCTCAGTGACGTTAGGCTCACGTTGCCGCCCCTATCGGTCATGATTGGGGCGAACGGCACGGGGAAGACGTCGATCCTGGATGCGCTTGCACTCTTGGCGTCGTCGGCGCAAGCAAGACTTACTCCGGCGCTTTCCGATCTGTCGGGTCTGACCAACGTTCTGACCTACGATAGAACGGACGAACTGGTCTTAGGAATATCGGCAGACGTTCCGGGTTACGAACCTCTCGACTACTTACTGAGACTGCGGCCGCAAGGGCTCGCTCATTCGATCCGGGAAGAAGAACTCGGTCAACAGCGGAAGGGATACCGAGAGCCCTTCCTTCACATTCAGTCCCATGAGCGGGACGTCAAATATTTCGACCCGATAAAGAAGAAGCTATTGGCCCCAACGTGGGAGCACAACCCGCTTGAAACGTCGCTGGCGCAGGTTCCCAAGATGTTCCAGGAACCCGAGGATTTTCGCCGCAGGCTCGCGTCCTCAACGTTCTATCACGTCTTGAATGTCGATCCCCGGTCTCCAGTCCGGCTGCCCCAGGCCATCGCGCCGGCAGAACTACCGGGGCGAAACGGCGAAGATTTGGTGTCTTGTCTTTTCTATCTTCGTGAGACAAACAGGGAAAGGTTTGAGGCGATCGAGGATTCTCTGCGAGTGGCGTTTCCCCGGTTTGAACGCTTGGATTTTCCACCGGTCGCCGCTGGCACGCTAGGGTTGGCCTGGCGTGAGCGCGGGTTCTCTAAGCCAATGTACACTCACCAGTTGTCGGAAGGGACGCTTCGCTTCCTTTGGTTGACGACATTGCTCCAAAGCCCGGGACTTACGGCCCTGACTCTCCTCGACGAGCCCGAAGTGAGCTTGCACCCGGAACTGCTGAGTCTGCTGGCCGATCAACTACGTGAGGCGTCGCGCCGCACTCAGATCGTGGTCGCCACTCACTCGGATACGCTGCTACGTTTCCTGGAGCCGCGCGAAGTTGTTGTTTTGGACTCGACGGACGATGGTATGACCACACTTACGCGCGCCGATGAGTTGGACTTGGACCAGTGGCTTAAAGATTATTCCATGGATGAGCTTTGGCGCAACGGACGGCTGGGAGCTCGTCCTTGAAAATTACGATACTCGTGGAAGGGAAGACAGAGAAGGCCTTTAAGCCCTATTTGCGCGAGTTCCTCAATGCCCGGCTCGGCGAGAAACCAAAGCCGAAGCTCGACTTCTTCCTGTGCGACGGACGCATCTACAAAGGGGACAAGCTTCGGCGGACAGTAGAAGAACTTCTTCAAAACGGCAAGCCATCGGATGCTGTCATCGCCCTCACGGACGTGTACACCGGCACCAAAGACTTCACAGACGCCAGCGACGCGAAACGGAAAATGCGGGCATGGGTCGGCGAGGAAAGTCGATTTTATCCACATGCCGCTCAGTACGATTTTGAAGCGTGGCTTCTGCCTTTTTGGAGTGACATCCAAAAGTTAGCGGGCCACAATAGGCGCGCGCCCGCCGGACCGCCCGAGGCTGTGAATCATGAGAAGCCGCCGTCGTATCACATTCGCGAGCTCTTCGAAAACGGAACTGCAAAGCGCAGTTACTCGAAAGCCCGCGATGCCGGACGAATTCTGCACGGCAAGGATCTCGCGGTTGCCGCTTCCAAGTGTCCGGAGTTGAAGGCTTTTCTCAATACTATTCTGAAATTGAGCGGCGCCAAGCTTTTGTAAACGAAAATCTCCTACCCGGCCCGCAGCGTCGTCGTGAGGGCCTGCCTCTTCAAAGCCGATTTCGCCGCCAGCCAAACAGCGGCCAAGCCCGTAGCAAAAACCGCGCCAAGTAACATCGCGATACGCGCCACAGGCAGAGCCCCACCCCCGCGCGCGCTGAAGGCGGGAAGAATCGCAACGACGGCACACACCGTTCCGATCGCAAGACCCACGGCCAGCACGAAAAGATTCTCCCGCAACACCAGGCCTTCGAGCGCCGGGCCCGAATAGCCAACTGCCGTCAGCAACGCAAACTCGCGCCGCCGCTCCAGCACGTTACGAATCAGGACCGCCGCCAGCCCAACCGTACCCAGCAGCAACCCGAGTGCGCCGAGCGATTGGAATGTGGACAGGTAGGTATTCTCAACCCGATGAAATCCAGCAAGCCGGCTGGCCGAGAGCGAAGCGTCAAAGCCGTGGTCGGTCAGCGCGGACTCCAGTTGCTCGATCACCGCTTGCCGCCGCACCTTCGGAGCATCGATCAGAAACACGCGGTAGCCTTGCTCGCCGGGGAACGCCTTCAGGAAGTTCGCTTCACTAATGAGCACTTCGCTTTGAAACACGCTATCGGTGAGCGCAGCCACGAATCGCAGCCGCTGGCCGGTGGGTAACGTCAGCTCTTCGCCAAGCTTCTTGTGCAGCACGTACTGTAGTGAGTTGGCGTCGGCGAAAGCGGGGATCGCGCCGTCCGTTCGAACGGCGTCGAGCAACGCCCAGGGGTCCTTGCCCTTCACCTCTACCTCGGCGAACACCCACCTGCTGGCGGCGCGGAATCGTGCGGGCAAGCCCAACAGGCGCGGGTTGCGCGGCTCATACAGATTGAGGCAACTGGCGTCATCGCCCGGCCGCAAGCGAAAGCCGTGATAAGTAACATCCAGGGCCTCCGGCAGACTTAACTCCTGGCGGCCTTCTGCAGTGTTGGGGTCATGATAAAGCGGCCGGACCGACTCGGCGACAATCGGGAATTCGTGGGCCTCTTCAGCCCCAGGATCGCGCCGGAAGGCGTCCACGGAAACCACCAGAAATGTTGCGGACGCGATCAGCGCCGCCGCCAAAACCGTTCGTCCTGGACGATAGCCGGCGTTGCGCACGGCAAGCGATCCTAGGGACGAAACTTGGCGCTTGAGGCTCGCAGCCAAACTGCTGCGCAGGAGTGCCAACGCCGCAATCAACAGCAGCATGCCCGCCGTGAAGAAGCCGCCGGCGGCAGGCAGCCCAGACAGCGCCACGGCCGCGAGCACGGCGCAGACGACCGCAACATACAACGCCCGCCCGCGCTTGAACTCCGGCGTGTAGGGAGCAATCTCGCCAGCGAGCAATTGGCGCGGCGCGACTTGCTGGAGCCCTCGCAGTGTCCAGGCGATCGCCGCAAACGCCGCCAGCATCGCACCAATCGTTCCTCCCAATAACGGCGTGGCACTAACGGCGAGTTTCAACTCGCGCGTACCCACCGCGTCAACCCACCACGTACTCAACCCCAACAACACGAGCGCCGCATAGCCGATCGCCGCCAACACCCCAATCAGCGCTCCCGCCGCCGTCAGCATCGCCCCTTCGACCAGGAACTGCCACCGCACTGCTCCGGGCGAAAATCCCACGGCGCGTAGCAACCCCACTTCACGAACCCGTTGCTCGATTCCCAGTCGGAAAAAAAGCCCCGCCAGCATCAACGCCGCTGCCATCAGGAAGAAGCTGAAGTACGAAAAATACTCGCCGAAATCGGTCGCGCCACGGGAAGCGCCGAGGCTTTGTTCGCGCAACGGGATCGCCGTGAGCCCGCTAGCGATCGGATCAAGCGAGGCCCGCAGGCGCGCACGCAAAGGCTCTGCGGCGGAGATTGGCGTGAAGCGCAACGCCGTAAGCTTTCCCCAGCGCGATTTCCAAAGCTGCTGTCCGCGCGCGAGCGGCAGGAAGGCCTTCGGCGTGGTATTGAATTTGTCCCAATACTCCTCGTCCTTGGGTCGGATCTTAGATAGATCCATCGGAAAGGGCGGGTCCCAATCGGCCACGTTGTTCGCGTCCGTGATGCCGGGATAACGTGGCGACAAGTCGCGATCGTTGGCAAGCCCCGCCATTGGAACAGGGGTTGCGGCAGTGAACTCGGCGCGTTCGGTAATCATGCGGCCGCTGTCCTGCCATACCAGGAATTCCATCGTGACCTTGTCGCCCTTCTTGATGGCCAGATCCTGAGCGGCCCACTCATTGAGGCTGATGCCGTCAGTTGCCGCGAGATCCTTGGACCCTACCGTAGCGGGATCCAGCGCCGCCACCAAAGAATACGGCGTCTCACGGCCATTCGCCTTGATCGCGGTCGCCATGTACGTAAAGACGGGCGTGACTTGCGCGCCCCCTTCGCTTGCCGCCTTGATCGCGGCTTCGGCGAGCTTGTCGCTGAATACGCCGGTCGCCGATTCCAGTTGGGCAGACCCACGGTCTTCAAACGTGCGCAAGCGCAATCCCAAATCTTCGAGTGCGAATTTCTGGCGCACCAGCGTTTCAAGGCCGCCGTGCGACGAAAGAATGGTGTTGGCGCGGCCCTCCCCTTCGATCTCCTTCTGCAAACGCGCCAGCGAAACGAAGAGTGCTTTGACCGCGCCTTGTTGCGGCCGCAAAGCGAACTCCCCCATCTTCGAGGCGACGAGCGTGGCTTTCGCCGTGAACCGCATGGCTGTCGCGGAGGCTTCTTTGCGGCCGAAGACGGACTCGGCGGGAATATCGGAGGGCTTCTCCAAACGCAGTAACAACGTGTCACCCGCCTGCGCGCCCAACTCGTTCGCCAACTCCGGGCTCATCGCGGCATCGCGACTCTCCAGGCCCGGCGAAGCGACCTCGTGGAACTTCCAGAAACGATCGTCGACACCATAGACTGCTACACCAGCGGCGCGGCGGCCGCCTGCCTGTCGCGTCACGAGCCCTTCGAGCGCCAACATCGGCACGCCGCCGCCAAGATCGGCCGCGAGTTGCTCGCGAAACAAAGTTCCGCTCGACACCACCGAATCCACATGGCCGAGCCGTTCGAGAGCAAGGCGCCGGAGACTGAAGCGCACCGATTCACCGACCAGTAGCGCACCAGCCAAGACAGCGACAGCCGTCGCAACGCCCGCGATCACGGCGAGGTTCGCGCCGCGATGATGCACGAGGCTGCGCCAAACCAGCGAGAAGCGGCTCATCCCACCAGCCTGCCGTCCGCCAGACGCACCGCACGGCCCACTCGGGCGGCGAGCGCTTCGCTGTGAGTAACCACAATCAGGATCGTGCGCTGCGCGCGATGAAGATCCAGAAGCAGACCCGTCACCGTCTCAGCGGAGCGGGCGTCAAGATTGCCGGTAGGCTCATCGCATAGCATCAACAGCGGCTCGCGAATCAACGCACGAGCGATAGCGGCGCGCTGCTTTTCTCCGCCCGACAACTGAGCGGGCAAATGACCCAGGCGAGCGCCCAGACCCACCGCGTCCAACAACTTTCGCGCGCGGGAATCGGCGCCCGGATCCGCCGCGCCCACCAGCGTGGGCACCAATACATTTTCAAGCAGCGTGCATTGCGGCAGCAGGCAATGATCCTGAAAAACAAAGCCGATGCGTTTGTTGCGGAACGCAGCGAGGCGGTTGTCGTCCAACAGGAACGGATTCTCGTTGTTGAGCGTGACCGTGCCGGCCGTCGGCCGTTCAAGCGCGCCGAGTACCGACAGCAGCGTCGTTTTGCCGCTCCCGGAAGGGCCCATGATGGCGACGCCTTCGCCGCGCTCAAGCCGCAGGTTGACGCCGTTCAGGATGGGCAGATTGCCGCCGGGCGAAAGATATTCTTTGGTGATTGAATCTACGCTTAGCAAATGGCTAGCGTAGCATTTGCGCTGAGTTCGGAACCGCCAATGCTATACTCGACGGAGCAATAGGTGATTTGACGCGCATTGGGCGCGCCGAGTTGAAAAGGGAACCCGGTGAGAATCCGGGACTGACCCGCAGCGGTAATCGGGAACGAACGTCGCACTATGGCACTGGCCCTCAGGGCTGGGAAGCCGCGACCAGTAGGATTGAGCCCGTAAGTCCGAAGACCTGCCATTGCTCGCCGCGTATCAAGCGTGGTGGATGAGCTTGTCGGCCTTCGGGAAAGGGGCTTGGATGAACGCACTTCATCGGACCGCGATTTTCTGCTTGCGCCGGCTTGTCTCATTGCATCTTTGAATGAGGTGAGGATCGATGCGGAAATCATTGTTCCAATTGTTTTTACTAACTGTCCCGGCATTCGCGCTGGACAACATCACAGGCATAATCAGGGATCCTTCAGGCGCCCCGGTGCCGGGAGCCAGCGTGCGGCTGGAAGCGGCAACCGGCGGCGCCGGACGGCCTGCATTCGTGACACGCGCCGACGGACGGTTCACTTTTGAAGACGTACAACTTGAACGCGCGTTGCTCGTCGTGGAAGCGCCGGATTTCGAGCGCGTCGTCAAAACGGTTTCGCCGGATGGGTCCGAAGTTACGGTCAACCTTTCCCTAACTACGTTGGCGCAACAGTTGGCCGTCACTGGTACCGGATACCTGGAAGACCTCGACGATTCGCCGCGAGCGACCTTTGCTCTCGGTCGAACCGAACTGGACCGCCGCCTGGAATTTTCCGTCGCCGAGTCGCTTCGCGAGGTCCCTGGCGTGCGAGTTACTCAGCTGGGCGGCCCGGGCAGCGCCACCAACATTCGGATTCGCGGGCTCCGCGCGCAGGACACGGCGGTTCTCATCGATGGCATGCGTTTCCGCGATCCGGCCGCCACTCAGGCTGACGCAAGCGCTTTTGTCGCGGACCTGCTGACGCTCAACATCAGCCGTTTGGAAGTGTTGCGCGGATGTGGCTCGGCGCTCTACGGCAGCAATGCCATGGGCGGCGTCGTCAACATCGTGTCGGACTCCGGCGGCGGCAAACTGCGCGGGGACTTTCTCTCCGAAGGCGGCGGGCTTGGTTTCCTGCGAAGCCAATTCCGGCTCTCTGGCGGAGGGGCTCAGAACAAGTTGACCTACTCGCTCGGCTTGGCCCACGTGAACGTCATGGAAGGCGTGGATGGCGATGACCGGTCACGTAACTCCGGCGTCCAGAGTTATTTTCAATATCGCGCCCGGCCCACGTTGTTACTCTCCGCGCGCGTTTCCGCGAATAACACATTTCTCGGCATCAACCTTTCACCGGCGCTTACAGCGAACGCCGGCCCGGCTGGTCGCGCTGTTAACGCGATTCCACTCCCCGACGCCGAACAGGCCAAGCGCCAACAAGGCTTGCCCTTCACGCTCGGAAACGCTACGGTGTTCCCCGCCGCAAACGACCCCGACAGCCGCCGCGCCTCCTGGTTGACTTCCGCTCTGTTTGCGGCCGACCAACAATTGACGCCGCGCCTCAACTACCGCGTAGCCTATCAATTAGTAGACACGCGCCGCAGCTTCCCCAATGGCCCCGCTGGCATCGGCTTCCAACCGTTGATCGGCGAAACCTCCACGTTCGACGGCCGCATCGATACCGCGCAAGGCCGAATCAATTTGATGGGTATGCACCATCAGTTCTCGGGCGGCGCCGAATGGGAACGCGAGGCGTTCGACAACGGCGGCCTTTCCCGCGCTGTCAATCCCGCAGCCAACTCCGCTTTCCGTGCGCAGGTGTCACAACGATCTTTCGCCGCTTACGGTGAAGACCGGTGGCGCTTTCTGGACTCACGTTTGCAGGTTACTTTCTCCGGGCGGGTTCAGAAATTCGACCTCAGCCGTCCGAAGCTTTCGGGTGATTTGCCGGCCTACTTATCGGGTGACGCACCGAATCCGCCGTCCGCTTTTACAGGCGATGCGTCCGTCATGTATCGTCTGGACAAAGCGAACACCAAGCTGCGCGCCCACCTTGGCAATGCCTTTCGCGCTCCGTCCCTCTATGAACGCTACGGTACCGGCTTCTTCGGCGGCGCCTTCACGCCCTACGGCGACCCGCGGCTCAAACCCGAGCGATCCATGGGAGGCGACTTCGGTATCGACCGCTACTTCGGTCAACGCCGCGCGCGCCTCTCAGCCACTTACTTCTACACACAGCTGCGGTCCGTCGTCGCCTTCGATTTCTCGGGCATCGTCAATCGCACAACCGATCCGTTCGGCCGCAGCTCTGGCTACTTCAGCACGAATGGCGGTTTGGCGCGCGGAGTGGAATTGGAGGGACATGCCGCGTTATGGAAGGGTTTTCAACTCACCGGTTCCTACACCCATACACGTACGCTTGAACGGCGCGCGATCGCCGCTGGAACGCTCCGGACACCCCGTATCTACGCACACACCGTTGCCTTCGCCGGTTCGCAAACATGGAAACGACTTACCTTCACGGCCAACTTCCTCGGGGCGCCCGAATTTCTCGGCGTCATCTCCGGCCGCGCTGTTTACTGGCCTGGCCCGAGACGTTTGGATACCACCGGAAGCTACAGGCTTAGCTTCGGTGAAAGGCTGAAGCCCGAGCTATTCGCCCGCGTCGAAAACCTACTGGACCGGCGTTATTACGAGGACGGTTTCCGGACGCCGCGCCGTTGGGTAGTCGGCGGATTCCGGTTTTCGTTTTAAACAGGAGAAGGCATTCATGTCGATAGCAACCAAACGCGGAGACACCGGACAAACCGGTTTACCCGGAGGCGTCCGCGTGTCCAAGTCAGACCATCGTGTAGACGCCTACGGAACCATCGACGAACTCATCTCGTCGATGGGTTTCGCGCGGGCCATCTGCCCCGATGAAGACCTGCGTGTGCTGACGAAGGAGTTGCAGCGCGAGTTATTCAAGGTGGGCTCGGCCATTGCGACGCCGCCCGAGAGCAAAAAAAGCGTACCCGAGATTCCACAAGCGATGGTGGATCGGCTCACGGACGAAGTGCATCGTTTTGAAGCGATGGAAGGCGTGCTCGGCGATTGGGCGATTCCGGGTGAAGACCCCTGTTCGTCGGCTTTCGACGTGGCCCGTACCGTCTGCCGGCGGTGTGAGCGGTTGGTGGTTGGCCTCATCGAAGAAGGCCTGGAAATCCAGCCGGCGGCGCTCGCTTACATCAATCGGCTGTCCGATCTGCTTTGGTTGCTTGGGCGGGTAGTCGAGTCCCGGCTCGGTCTCGATTCAAAGCTCCGCACGGATGCGGGGCCGCGGTGGTCAAGAGCATGGTGACAGAGCTACGCTGCTTCTCGCGTTGGCTGACGGTGCGTTTCGACGTTCCGTACCGCTGCGTGAGTTGGGCCGTGGCGAACGGCGGAGTCGTCGTTTCGGACACGGTAGCATGGCGCTTTCTTGAGCTGAACGAGATCGAGCGATTCCGGGATGTGCGGGCATGGTTCGCCGATCAACTTCGAGCTGATGGCCTCGAATCCGCGGTGGGGCTGCTGACGAGCCGAGCCCTGCACCGCTTCGTCGAATCAGGCGAGCGAGGCGGTCCCTGTCACGTCGTCGCGACCATCGGACTGAGCAATGCGCTAGCCGCCGGTGATCCGGTAATCTCGTTAGCCCCGCGTCCTGGCACGATCAATATTCTTTGCACGCTCGACGCGCCGTTGACGGCGGAGGCCTCGCTGGAAGCCATGGCGCTGACCGCCGAAGCACGCGCCGCTGCAATGTTCGATGCGCAAATTCAGAGCACGATGTCAGGCCGGCCGGCTTCGGGCACAGGGACGGATTGCATCGTGATCGCCCACCCGCAAGCGGATCGGCCCACCGTTGAATATTGCGGCAAGCATACCGAGTGGGGCCGCCTCATCGGCTTCCATGTCCGCGATGCGGTCAGCCGCGCGATTGCCGAATGGCTGACGGAGCAGCGCGGGTGAGCACGCGCGCCAAAGCGATCTTTGTCGGCGGCACGGCGTCGCACGCTGGCAAAAGCTGGATGGCTACGGCCATCTGTCGATACCTGCACAATCGCGGACTGCGTGTGGCGCCGTTCAAGGCGCAGAACATGTCGAACAACTCGTTCCCGTGCGCCGATGGCGGCGAGATCGGCCGGGCGCAAGTAGCGCAAGCCGAGGCGTGCGGCTTGGAACCTGAGCCCGACATGAACCCGGTGCTGCTCAAGCCGACGTCGAATATGGGCAGCCAAGTTATCGTCAATGGCAAGTTGTGGAAGAACCTGTCGAGCGCGGACTACTTCGGCCAAACGGATTTTCTTCGCAAGACCGCACTCGACGCCTACGAACGACTCGCGAGCCGATTCGAGTATGTAGTCATAGAAGGCGCAGGGAGCATCGCCGAGTTGAATTTGAAGAGCCGTGACTATGTGA
Organism: Acidobacteriota bacterium; assembly: GCA_043755595.1. Taxonomy (GTDB): domain Bacteria; phylum Acidobacteriota; class Terriglobia; order Bryobacterales; family Bryobacteraceae; genus VFZP01. The sequence goes on from JAYUSQ010000274.1 coordinate 16,088, forward strand.
ACCTCTCCATGGCGCGCGCGGCCGGGGCGGGTGCGTTGCTGGTGAGCGACATCGATCGCGGCGGAGTTTTCGCGTCCATCATCGGTACGCTCGCGCTGCTTGATCCGGAAGAGCGCCGCCTCATCCGCGCCTTCGCCGTGAACCGCTTTCGGGGCGATCGTGTGTTGTTCGAAGACGGCGTGCGCATACTCGAAGAGAAGTCTGGCTGCCCGTCACTCGGTGTGTTTCCGATGCTCGAAGGGGCCACCATACAACAGGAAGATGGCGTATCGCTCGACGATGCGGTCTCAGATCCCGACGCATCTATCGCCATTGTCCGCCTGCCGCGCATTTCGAATTTCACCGATTTCCGCCTGTTGCGTGCGGAGTGGGTCTCTCGGCCGATAGAGCGTGACTTCGCGTGGATCATTCTGCCGGGCACCAAAAACACGATCGGCGATCTAGCGTGGCTCCGCCAAAACGGGCTCGACAGTTGGATTCGCCGTCAGCATGCGCGAGGCGCGAAAGTGCTAGGCGTCTGCGGCGGATATCAGATGCTGGGGCTTACGATTGAGGATCCAGGCGGCATGGAAAGCGGCTCGCCGAGCGTCGCCGAAGGGCTTGGGTTGCTGCCGGTTCGCACGGTGCTGGAGGCCGCCAAAGTGGTGCGCACGGTCCAGGCGCGCGTGGGCGGCCTCGAGGCCGGTGGCTATGAAATTCATCTCGGCCGCACGGAGGTCGACGGTGCACTCCCGGCATTCGCCGAGTTGCCCGAGGGCCGCCGCGATGGGGTGGTGCACGGCCGCGTGATGGGCACCTATCTACACGGCGTCTTCGAGCATGAAGCCGTGGCGCGCATGTTGTTTGGCGAATGCCGCGAGTCTGCGCACGGCTCCTATGACGAACTCGCCGCTTGGTTCGAGCGCAATGCGAACGTGAAACTCTTCGAGGAGTTGTATCTGTGAATTGGGTCACGGTGGCCGGCGTCGGACTTGATCTCGCGTTGGGAGATCCACGCCGGATGCCACATCCGGTGCGCGCCATCGGCTGGCTGATTGCCCGGCAAGACGCGCTGCTGCCGCGCACAAAATTAGGTGGAGTGTTGCTGTGGTTCGTCACCGTGGGCGCGGCTGCGGCGGTGGTGGCTGGAACCCTGCGACTGGCGCCCCTGCTCTCGATTTATTGGGTCTATTCGCTGGTGGCGATTCGTGATCTCGATCGCCACGCGGCGTCCGTTATCCAAGCCTTGCCGGATCTGCCTTCCGCGCGCGAACGGCTCTCGTGGATCGTGGGCCGCGACACTGCGAATCTGGGCGAAAGCGAAATCATTCGCGCCACCGTGGAGACGGTGGGCGAGAATTTGAGCGATGGCATTGTCGCGCCGCTCTTCTATCTGGCTCTGGGCGGACCGGTCTGGATGGCCGCCTACAAGGCGATCAATACGCTCGACAGCATGGTGGGCTATCGCAACGATCGTTATCGGGATCTCGGATGGTTTTCAGCACGCGCCGACGACTGGGCCAACTGGATCCCGGCTCGGTTGACGGCGATCCTCATCTGGCTGATTTGCCTCCTGCCGGGCTTCGGACTCTCGCGTTCCATTCGGGTGACTTTGCGTGATGGCGCTTCGCAACCGAGTCCCAATGCAGGTTATCCGGAAGCGGCCGTAGCGGGGGCGCTCGGCGTGCAGTTGGGCGGAACAAATACGTATCGCGTCGTTTCTAACAGAAAGGCACATTTGGGTGACGCCGACCGGCCGCTCGACGTCAGCCTCTTCCCCCGCCTCCGAGTCATTCTATACGGCGTGGCGCTCATCGCCACATTGGGAGCGTCTCTTCGATGACTCACGGCGGCAACATCTTCGCGGCGGCGCGCCGGCATGGTTGGGACTGGCGCGAAGTCGCTGACTTCAGCGCGAGCATCAATCCACTGGGCCCTTCGCCGCGCGTGCGCCCCGCCGTCGAAGCGGCGATGGATCGCATCATTCACTATCCGGACGCGTATTCGTGTGAGCTCCAACACGCGCTGGCGAAACATTGGGACACCGATCCTGCCGGCATCATGCTCGGCAACGGCGCTACGGATCTATTGCACTTCTTCGCGCGCGCCCTGGCCCCGCCTCGCGTTTACCTCGCGGCGCCGGTGTTCTCCGAGTTTCATCGCGCGTTTCCAAACGCAACGATTGTTCCGTTTGACTCGCGCGAATGGCCCGGCGATGGACTCATCGTTGTGACGCGCCCGGCGAATCCCACCGGCCAGATGCCCGATCTGAGCTGTTTCGACGGCCCTTTGTTGGTGGATGAGTCATTCATTGAATTCACTGGCGAAACTCCGTTCGGTGCGGGCCGGGACAACTTGTACATACTCCGCTCTCTGACTAAGTTTCACGCGATTCCCGGACTCCGCGCAGGCGCATTGTTAGGACCGCCGGCCGTTCTCGAAAGCTGGAAGCAGCGGCGCGAACCGTGGCAGTTGAACGTGCTTGCTGAAGCGGCCGTGCTCGCTTCGCTCGGAGACGTTGACCACGCCTGCCGCACCAGAGAGTTTGTGCGCAACGAACGCGAGTGGTTGAGCTCCGAACTCCGGACAATCCCCGGACTGACCCCTCAACCAAGCAGAGCCAATTTCCTATTGATCGCCTTCGACCGGCCAGCTGCCCCTCTTGTCGCACGTCTCGAACAGGATAAAATCCTGGTGCGCGACTGCTCCGGTTGGCCGGGCGTTCCCTTCCCCCAAGCCATCCGCGTAGCCGTGCGAACGCGTCCTGAAAACTTGCGGTTCCTCGCCGCGTTGAGAGGTGTACTATGCGATTCCTGATCCTCGTCTTAGCGGCAGTCACAGCGCTCGCGCAGCAGCGCATAGTTTCCACTTCACCCGCCATCACTGAAACCCTCTTCGCCCTCGGCGCCGGCGATCGAGTCGTTGGCGTCTCCGAATATTGCCACTTCCCGCCCGAAGCTACCAAGAAGACCAAGATCGGCTCCTACCTCAAGCCCAACGTCGAAACAATCGTGCGTCTACGGCCCGACCTCGTCATCATGGAGCGCCTGCCTGGACCCGCCCTTGAGCAACTCCGCACTAGTGGCGTGCGAGTGGTGCAGGTTACCTACGGCGACGTTGCCGCCAACCTGCGAGCCATCGACGTTATTGCAGCGGCGACGAATCGAGTGGAGGCGGGCGGCGCCGAGAGGACGAAAATCACGGCAGCGCTCAGCCAAGTCGAAGCCCCCGCCAAGCCGCGTGAACGCCGCACCGTCCTCTTCATCGTAGGCCGCACGCCCGGCCGGTTGGACGGCATGGTGGCGGTGGGCAAAGGCTCTTACTTGAACGAACTGATCGCGATGGCTGGCGGTCGCAATATCATGGCAGACTCCGTGGCCGCCTATCCAAAGGTTTCGCTGGAAGGCGTGGTGCGGTTGCGCCCGGACGTGATTATCGACATGGGCGATATGGCGGACACCGTCGGCGTAACCGATGAACACAAGCGCTCAGTCGTCGAGTTGTGGACGAGCCGTCACGACATTCATTCGCGCGTGTACGCGATGGCCAGCGATATCTTCGTCGTCCCCGGTCCGCGAATGGCTGAAGCGGCGCGTGAGTTCTTCCGGCTGATTCACGGTGACCATAAAAAGTGATGCCGCTGTTCGATCTTGAACGCGTTGAGTGTACCCGGCCTACGGCAGGCAAAGTCCTGTCGGAAGTGACCGCGCGCCTGGCTGCGGGAGAATTCGTAGCGCTCTGCGGACTCAATGGCTCGGGCAAAAGCACGCTGCTGGAGATTATGGTGGGTCTGTTGCCCGGCTATGGCGGAACGTGCCTCTTTGAAGGCCGCGAAGTGCGGGCATGGCAGGCGCGGCTGCTCGCCCGGCGCATTTCATTCCTACCGCAATCGGCGGTCGGTGCGGCGCGTTTCACCAGCGCCGAAGTCGTGCGGATGGGGCGCTATCCATTTGCGCGCGGCTGGGACTTCGACGAACAAGACGTGCAGATTTGCCATGACGCGATGCGGCAAGCCGGCTGTGAAGAACTGGCGGATCGCTTCGTGAACGAACTGAGCGGCGGCGAACGGCAACGTGTCCTTTTCGCGGCTGTTCTCGCGCAACAACCGGCCGCGTTGCTACTCGATGAGCCCGGAACCTTTATCGATCTTCCGCATCAGATCCAAATGTTCCGCACGCTCCGCGCGCTCTGCGCCGAAGGCATGCTATGCGTGGCGGCCACGCATGACCTCAACCTCGCAGCCGCCTTCTGTTCGCGCATCATTCTGCTTGATCGCGGCCGGGTCGTGGCTGACGCCGCTTCCGCTGAGGTTCTGGCGAGCGGCGCATTCCGCCAAGTCTTTGGCGAACACGTGCGGGTTGAACGGGGCCGGATACACTATGAAATCTGAGTGGCGATTCGCGTTGGGGTGGCCGCTCATTTCCCTATTGGTGGCCGTGTTGATCGGGCCGTGGCTGGGCTCTGAAATCGTCTCGCCCTATTCGTTGCGCGATCCGAGCGAGTTCGACATCTTCGTGCGCTTCCGTCTGACCCGCACATTCCTCGGCCTGCTAGCGGGCGCGTCGTTCTCAGTAGCGGGCTGTCTGTTTCAAGCGATCCTGCGCAATCCGCTGGCCGAGCCCTACACGCTCGGCGTCTCGACGGGAGCGGCGCTGGGCGCGGTAATCGCAATCTTCCTCGATCTCGCCTGGGTCTGGACTGGCTCGGTCACAGGTTCGTTGCTCGCGCTCGCCCTGATCGGCTCCATCTTCCTCGGCGGCCGCAGAATTACGACCACCGGATTGATCCTCGCCGGCGTCAGTGTCAACAGCGTGTGCGCTGCGATGATCATACTGCTGCAAAGCTCCGCCGGCTTTTCCAAGTCGTTCGCGGTGACCACCTGGCTCATCGGAGCGCTCGACGCCTTCACTCCCACGGCCCTGGCGATTTACGGGATAGTAGCGTTGCCAATCTGCGGGTGGGTGATCCTGAAGGCTCCAGATTGGGACTTGCTTTCGATGGGCGAAGCGTGGGCAGCCGGACGCGGCGTGCCTGTGCGGACGTTGATGTGGCAGGCTTGCCTCGCCGGTTCACTGCTCACAGCCGCCACGGTATCTCTGACCGGCCCGATCGGATTTGTCGGCCTCATGGTGCCGCACATCGTTCGCCGTTACTCAGGTGCGAGTCATCGGCGATTGTTGCCCGCCAGCTTTTTGGTGGGCGGGGCATTTCTGATTCTTTGCGACGCCGTGGCGCGCACAGCGCTGCGCCCGGCGGAAATTCCGGTGGGCGTGATCACGGCGATTCTCGGAGGCCCAGGGTTGATCTGGATTCTGCGCTCGGCGCGGAGTGAGGTGTAGTCAAGTGCCAATAATCTTAGTCGGCGGCGGGAGCCGCAGCGGCAAGAGCCGCTATGCACTCGAACTGGCGAAGCAGCAAGGCGCGAGGTTGGCCTTTGTCGCAACCGCCCAAGCGTTCGACGGCGAGATGAGCGATCGCATCCGCAAACATCGGGAAGAACGGGACGGGGACGGCGCTTTCACTACTCTTGAGGAGCCGCTTGAAGTGGCGGCCGCGCTCGAACGCGCGGGGCGTGACTACGACGTAATCGTCGTAGATTGTTTGACGCTCTGGGTCAGCAATCTGATGCTAAGCGACCGCGAGATCCCAACCGAGGAACTCATCGCCGCCGTGCGCGCGATCCCTGCGACGGTGATTTTCGTATCGAACGAAGTGGGCTGCGGCATTGTCCCTGAGAACGCGATGGCCCGGCGCTTCCGCGATCTGGCGGGTTCACTCAATCAGCGTGTGGCCGCCGCCGCCAGTGAAGTATATTGGATGGCTTTCGGAATCCCGTTCAAGGTGAAATAGATTTTGCGAGCCGCGCTCCAGTTTTTGACGATTCTGCCGGTGTCTGCGCCGAACGTACCACCGGGCGCGGCGGCGGCTTGGTACCCATTCGTCGGTGCATTGATCGGACTGCTGGCATGGTTTCTGGCTTCGCAATCGCCGCTGGGCCCGACGCTGGCGATCGTGGCTGTCATCGTCGTCACTGGAGGTCTACATGAAGACGGACTGGCTGATGTTTGCGACGCAGTTCGCGCGGGGCGATCGCGCGCACGCATGCTAGAAATTCTCAAAGACAGCCGCATCGGCGCCTATGGCGCGACGGCCATCACGTTGTCCATCCTAGTTCGTTGGCAGGCGATTTCAAAGCTATCCGAACCATTTCTCATCTGGAAGTTCGTGTTGGCGTTCGCGGCTTCTCGAGCGGCGATGATAGTGCTCGCCGCGGTAACGCCAACTGCCGCAACCGGCCTCGGGGGAACCTTCCGCGAAAGCCTTCCCAAATACGCGGCTCCGCTGGCCGCGATCGCTGTATCAGCCTTGGCCATCGGCATCTCCGCCTGGCCTGCGTTGCTGACCGCCGCAGCTTCGGTGCTGCTCGTCCGGACCTGGCTGATGCAGCGGCTCGGTGGATTCACGGGAGACTGCCTCGGCTTTCAGTGTCAGCTAACGGAAGCGTCCGTATTGGTGGCACTGGCATGGCGCGCGTGATTCACTTGATTCGCCACCTGAACCCCGCCGCGTTGCATGGCGCGCCGCTCGCCCTCGACGTTGCGTCGATTTTCAGCAGCCCATTGCCGCGCGCGCGCCGCACGGCCGAGATCTTCTTCCCGCATCGTGAGATTCAATTCCTGCCCGAGCTCGCCGAAGTTTCGCTCGGCGAATGGGAAGGGCTGGCGTGGCATGAGATCGAAGCTCGCTGGCCGGACCTCGCGCGAGAAAAACTCAACGATTGGCGTGGCGTCAACGCACCCGGGGCTGAAGCTTGGGTCGATTTCGAAGCCCGCGTCACGGCTGCATGGCGCCGCATTCTCGGTGCGCCATCGCCCTGCGCCGTCGTCGCTCATGCCGGCGTGAACTCGGTTCTTTCGCAACTGGCCACCGGACGTGATGCACTCCAGTTCTCTCAACAATACGGCGAGGTGATTTCCCTTGAGATCCTTTGATATCAAACCCACGGCGAACGAAGAGCTGCGTCAAACGGTGCAGGCGCGCTGGAATTCGCTCACCAAACCGCCGGGCTCGCTTGGCCGGCTGGAAGACGCCGTCGTCGCGCTCGCCCTTCAGCAAGGGCGGCCTCGACCCGAATTAGCGCGCAAGAGTCTGCATGTTTTTTGCGGCGACCACGGCGTCACTGTGGAAGGTGTCAGCGCCTATCCAAGCGAAGTTACGCGGCAGATGGTTTTGAACTTTGTCAGGGAAGGCGCGGCGATCAACACGCTGTGCCGCCGGATCGGAATCAGAACCGTTATTGTCGACTCGGGCGTCAAAGGCGATGCCGTTCCCGGCGCTCTCCCGCGTAAAATTGCCGAGGGCACCCGTAACTTCGCCGTCGAACCGGCCATGACCAGAGAGCAGGCCGAGCGGGCCATCGAGTCCGGCGTCGAACTCGCCGATTGGGCCGGGCGCGAGGACATTCGCGGCGTGGGCGAAATGGGAATCGGCAACACGACGCCGGCCAGCGCGTTGCTGTGCGCGTTCACCGGAGTGAAGCCTCAAGAAGCCGCCGGGCCAGGCACGGGCCTACCGGAAGCGGGCGTGGCGCGCAAGGCGGAAGTGATCGAGCGAGCGCTCGCATTGCACTGCCCAGACGCGGCGGACCCCGTGGGTGTGCTCTCGCAACTGGGCGGCTATGAGATCGCAATGATGACGGGCTTCCTGCTCGGCTCTGCCGAACAACGAGTCCCCGTGATGATGGACGGCTTCATCTCCTGCGCCGCAGCTTTGGCGGCCAGCCGCATTGAGCCCGCGGTACTGGACTACCTGCTGTTCTCTCATCAATCCGCCGAGCCGGCCCACGCACGCATGCTGCGGGAATTGAAGGCAACACCACTATTCGATCTATCGATGCGGCTCGGCGAAGGCACCGGGGCGGCGCTTGGAATTTCGTTGGTTGAACATGCGCTAGCGCTCTACGATGACATGGCCACGTTTGAGCAAGCGGCGGTCAGTACTGCGAACAACTCGCAATCGCCGCAGGGTTAATCTTCCGCTTGCGCCATGGCGTAATGGCTCAAGGAATTCGCGTAGCTCAGCACGCCCTTGTAGAGCGCTTCGGCCATCTTCTGCCGGTGCTCTGACTTCTTGAGCAGCGATTCCTCCTTGGGGTTGCTGATGAAGCCAACTTCCACCAGAACCGCCGGCATCGTGGCGCCAATCAACACAGCGAAAGGAGCATGGCGCACGCCGCGATTGTAGACTCGCCCATGCGTCTGCGTCGAAAGCTCATGCGTCGCCGTCTGAATGTGCGAGGCAAACTGCCGCGATTCATCGCGTTTATCGTAAGCGACGATTTGCTTCACCAATTCGCCCAATTCAAACATGCTCTTGGCCGACGTCGCGTTCTCGCGCGTCGCCACCGCCATGTCTTCCTTGGATTCGCCCCGGTTCAGGTAGTAGGTCTCAGCCCCAACCACGTTTCGCACCGGCGCAGTGTTGGCGTGAATAGAAAGAAAAAGGTCAGCCCGCGCCCGGTTGGCAAAGGGCGCGCGTTCATGAAGGTCGACAAACGAGTCGTCCTTACGCGTGTACAGTACTTCGAAGTCCGTGCGCTCTTCCAGCAGTTTGCCAAGCCGCAGAGTGATGTCGAGCAGGAGTTCCTTTTCCACCAGTCCCGTCACGCCGGGCGACCCCGGATCGATCCCGCCGTGACCGGCGTCAAGCACCACGCGCTTGAGTTTCAAACCCAAAGCGCGAGTCAACGAAGGCGTGCTCAGCCTGGCAGCCTGAGCGCTACGGCCCGCAGTCAGCGGAGGAGGTTCAGTCTTTGGAGGGGCAATCAGAACGGGAGCAGGCGGCGGAACAGATTTGGCCAGCACCGGCGCAGGCATCCGCAGAACGGGTAGCGGTTCTGTCTTATTGGTAACGGCAGCGGCGGGCGGAGGCGCTACGACGGCCGGTGGTTGCCTGGAAATCAAAGGCCGCGTGGGCGGCGGCTCAACAGCCGGAGGAACCACCGCTGGGGCCACTCCGATCCTGCGTACGTCCACCACAATGCGCGGCGGGTTCACCAATTTACCCGTGGTCACCTCGACCGGGCCGGTCAGATCCAGCACCACGCGTGTAACGCTCGCCTGATTCGGCGCCACACGGATTCGTTTCACCAGGCCATCGTCGACCGGGATCGAATAGGCCAAGCCCTTAAACGCGGCGTTAGGCTGTACATCTTTCAAATCGATAAACAACCGGTTGGGATTCTCAATCAAGCCGTGTTTGAAATCCACCTCCACCGAAGTTTCGATGGCAATACGAGTCGTGTCTACCGACGACCAGAATCGAACCTCCCTCAACAATGTGGCTGGCTGCGCCCAGGCGCACGCGGACGCGCCTAGCAATGCCGCTCCCAACCTCGTCAAGGGAAGAACGCCCTTCATGATCCCCAAAACATTACCTCGTATTCATGTGCAGCTTGCCGTCGGCGTCCAAAAACGCGTCCAGCGGCCGGTATTCCGGCTCGGCTGCCTTGGCTACTTTAGCAGGCGCGGCGACCGCGCGTTTTTGGGCCAGCCGCCGCAGATCGCCGAAGCGTTTGCCGACCCGATACACGTACTCTTGCGTTTCCGCGTAAGGCGGAATGCCGCCATACTTCTCCACAGCCGCTTCACCGGCGTTATAAGCGGCCAGCACCAACCGGAGATCCTCAAACCGGGTCTGCAATTCGCCCAGGTAGCGCACGCCGCCTTCGATATTTTGCCGGGAGTCAAAACTATTGCGCACGCCCATCCGGCGCGCAGTCTCCGGGATCAGTTGCATCAAACCCTCGGCCCCTTTGGGCGACACGGCCAGCCGATTGTAGGCGCTCTCGCAATGGATCACGGCATGAACCAACAGCGGATCGACGCCGTGTTGCGCCGCCGCCTGATCGACAATCTCGTTCACCGGCTCACTTCCCACCGGCAAGCGAACGGGGGAGCCAACCGCCTCACCCACGGCGATCGACGGAACAATCCGGACTTGGATAATGCGCTCGGGAATCACCATCCGCCGCACCAGCTTCCCGGTGCGTTTGTCCACCGAAACCGTGGAAGTAATCGCGTCGATGCTTCCCCCGAAGAGGGGCGCGTTTATGAGCGTTAGTACCACGGCGCCGGCGCGCAGGAAATTCAGCACAAAACACTTTCGAACCAAAGGCTTTAGCAATCGTACTAGGACAGATCTCATTATCCCTCTAAAACTCCCGGTGATTCAATCGCGTCCATCCGGGGCTTGGCGGCGATGGTAAATTGGCTCTTATGGACACCGCCGGGTTCGTGCTCGCGGGCGGGCGTAGTTTGCGCATGGGGCGCGACAAATCTCTGCTCGAACTCGACGGCGAAGCTTTGGTTGAACGCGCGGGCCGCCAGGTTTTGGCGGCGGCGGGCGCCGTAGCAATCGTGGGCGATCCGGGGCGACACGGGCGATTCGGCTGGCCAGTCGTCACCGACTTGCGCCCCGGACAAGGGCCGTTGGCCGGCATCGAAGCCGCCTTGGCCAGCCCGTATGCCGCAGAGTGGAATTTGATCGTTGCCTGTGATATGCCAAATCTGGATCCCGCGCTGCTTGCGCGTCTGATCGCCGAGGCCCAGCGAAGCCGCCCGGATTGCGTGGCGGCCTGTTCGACGCAAGGGGTGGAGCCATTGTGCGCGGTCTACGCGCGCGGCTTCCTGGACGTGGCGCGGCGCGTCCTGGACGCCGGCCAGCGCCGAGTGCGCGACGCTTTCAATGGGCTTAAAGTGATTCATTTGCAGATAGATAGCGATGGCGCCGTCGCCAACGTCAATACCCCGGCCGAGTGGCTCGACGTCACGGGGACAGCCGGATGAACGGGTCCTTTCCGAACTACATCGAATTTCGCCACGTGTATAAGACGTTTGACCGGCCCGTTTTAGCCGACGTAAGTTTCAACGTTCGCGCGGGTGAGACCGTGGCGATCATCGGGCGCAGCGGCGTGGGCAAGTCCGTATCGCTCGGCCATATCATGGGGTTCCTCAAGCCGGATCAGGGCCAAGTGATCGTGGCCCACGCCGACATAACCAATGCGCCGGAAAGCGAACTGCGGCGTATCCGCCGAAAAGTGACGATGGTCTTCCAGTCCGGCGCGTTGTTCGATTCAATGACGGTCGCCGAAAACATCCTCTTTTCGCTCGAACTGCGCGACGACTACGACGCCGAAAATCGAGAAGAAGTGGTGCGCGGATTGTTGAAGATGGTGGACCTGGACGAATACTACGACGCCTACCCGTCGGATTTGTCCACCGGATTCAAGCGCGCCGTCGCGATTGCACGCGCGCTCGCCGCTCAACCCGAGTGCATACTGTATGACGAACCCACCACGATGGTGGATCCGATTATGTCGGATCATCTCGGGCATCTGATGTTGCGGCTGAAACGGCAGCTTAAGCTTACGTCCGTCGTAGTGACACATGATCTCGACCTGATGTGGCTGGTGGCTGATCGCGTGGTGTTTCTGCACGACGGCAAGGCGATCTACTTCGGACCGACGCACGGCTTAACTCAATCCGAGCATCCGCACATCCGCGAATTCCTGGCGATGGACCGCGTGCAAATTTGAACGGGTACGGCCTTGCTTGTCACTTTCAGAGCTATTTGGCGCACTTCAGTCAAGATTATTTGGCTTGCAGGGTGGCCGCAGGGTGTTGCGGAAACCTGTAGCCATGCCAGTTCTCAGCCCAATAGCGGTTTCGCAACACCGAAATCCCTGCCGTTGCGGAATCGCCGGTTTGCGTAAGTCAAATGGTACGGTCGGGTGCCGCGTACCGATCTCCGGATGCCTTCGCCGTCAGGCTGGATCTATCCCTCGGCAGGGCATATCTCACATCGGCGCGATCCGTCAAAGTGAGTCCTCTTGTCGTCGCGGATGCTGGCCTCTTCGGCACAATTCTGGCGATCCTGAGCGTGCGATGTCCGGCCATGTCGCTTCCGCTACTTGCCCGTCAGCACGGCAGCCAGAAATTGGAGTTCAGACTCCACTTCTGCGGGATCGGCGACTGTATCGGCGATTTCTTGTCTAAAGAGTTCGCGATACCTCTTGCGAAGCCTGTGAATCGAGACTTTGAGTGCTCCCTCTGAAGTATTCATTTCGAGCGCGAGCGCGGCATACGGAGCATCGGAACGCCCGAGAAGAAAAACCTTCAACTTGTCGAAATGCTCGGGGCGGCCTTGACGAGCGAACTCGGTCCGCAATTTCTCCACCACCTGGTCGATCACCGTAAGCGCCCAGCGGCGTTCGAAGATTCGCTCCGGCGTCTCATCGTGCGCTGGCTCGCGTTGGTACCGCTCTTCGCCGGACGAGAATTCAAGGGAAGTAACCGCTCCGCCGCCGCGCTTGAGCGCGCGCTGGCGATCTCGCTCGTCAGCGACAAAGAACTTGAGGGAAGTCAACAGAAACGACCGGAACCGGCCCTTTTCCGGGTCGGCGCGATCGAGATATCGCCCTTCCAACAAGCGGACGAAGAAGTCCTGCGTGAGATCCTGCGCCTGATCGGCAGGATAACCGCGCCGGCGCAGATAGGCGTACAACGGATACCAATAGTTCTCACACAGAGAAACCAGAGCGGAGCGGGCTTCCTTCCGCCGTGGATCGCCGGCGGCGAAGACGAGGGTCCACCGCGTCGTCGGAAACTGAGTTGATCCCGGCAGCGTGTGCAGGGTTGAGCCGTTCGTCATGGTTTCCTCACAAGGTATCCCACGGCACGAATAAGGAATCGAAATCGAAAGGTTACACAACCACTAAGCCCTTCGTACTCCGTTCGCGCGCTTTTCAGGATCGGAACATCGGGTTCCGCAACAATTCTCGTTCACCGCAGCATCGCGTATTCCGCCTTGGCTTGCCGAAGAACAGGCAGGTCCGGATCGGCGTCCTTCCAGAGTTCAAAGAAGTCTTGGAACGCCTTCCTCGCCGTCGCCTTGTCCTGGTTGACTGAACCGCTGCGCGCCAACCCAAGATGGGACAGCGAATAGAACTGTCCCCAATAAGGGTAGCGCCAGGCGGAGGCCCAATTCGCGCCCTTGTGATGCAGGATCTTGCGGAACTCAGCGGCTGCCTCCGCGCCTTTCTTCAGACGCAGGTAAGCCAAGCCGCGCAAATAGATCGCCTCGAGATTGCCCCGCTCATAGGGTACGGCCGAAACGAGATGTTCCACACTCTTGGCCGGTTGATCGCGACCGAGCGCAACGGCGGCGCGAATCGCGGGAAGTTGCACCGCATTCCAGAGCGTCCCGTTCGGAAACAGCTTCGAAGAATTGGCAGCGAGTTTCTCCGCCTGCCCTGCATCGCCACACATCGCCAGCGCCAGGGCGGGACGTCCCAGGCGGCCCACGTTCTGGCAATTGCCCACCAGCGCCTCGGCCCGCGCATCAGCTTCCTCGATTTCCGAGGCGGCGTTCTTCAGTCCCTGGCGAAGCGCGGCCTCCGCTGCCCGTTGGAACAAGTTTTTCGATTCGCGGCGCTGGCCATGGACGTTGCGGTACGCCGCTTGCATGCTCAAGCTGATGTACTCGGAGGGCTTCCCCGCGAACCACTGAATCTCTCTCACCATCGCTCCCTGATCTTCTTCGATGTAAGCCATCTCGAGGAAGCGCTGATGGATCCTCGGTCCGTCGATTCCGTCCGCGCGCAATCGAGCCGCCAATTGCTTGGCCTCCGGGAGGCGATTCAGGCAGAGGAAGGCGTCCAATTGACGGCGATAAGGCGGTTCGGTGTTGGCCGATAACCGGGACGCTTCCAAGCCCTCCTTCAGTCCGTCTTCATATCGTCCCAGGTCGTTGTACATTGCGGCCATTTGGTTGTGGAATCCCCAGTCGCGAGGAAAGTTGCGGACCGCCAATTGATAGGCATCAATCGCCTTGTCCCACTCGCCAATCGCGAGGTAGTAGAACCCGGTGATCGAGGCCCGCTCGCGCTCGGAAACTCTGTCAACCAAACGGAGAGCCCGTGTCGCATTTTCGCGGGCACGCGCCATGTCGCCCGCCTGATCGAACGCGACTCCCAGGTAAAAGTAAGCCATTGCGAAGTTCGGATCGATTGCAATTACGCGCTCCCACAACGGAACAGTGGCTAAGAAACGGCCCTGGCGCATCTCGTTGTAAGCTGCCGAGTAGGTCTGCAGAGCCTCCAGCGACGCAGTGGTGGCCTCTTCTAGCGGACGATTCAGCTTCTGAATCGAGTTGTGTGACTCACCCAGCTTTCCCCGCATGCCCGTAGCCGCGGTTCCCAATGCGCTCAAAACGTGCTCTTTCCCAGCAGCCTGGATCTGTTCACGGGCGAGCGTGGCGCCGTTCTGGCAAGCGACTGCCTCGAGCGTTAGGACATAGCTTGTTCCCAGGCTCGCGATCGTTCCGTCGATGGTCGCCGTCGCTCCTTCGCGCACGCAGATCTCGCGCGCCACTGGATTAGTAACGCGGGCGTCGGGACGAAGGCTCATCCGGCGAACGACGCGGCGCACATGCTCGTCCTCCATAATCTTGAGAAACGGTGACTGCTCGAGTTGGATCGCCAGCCCCTGCCGCAACGTGCTGTCAAATATGGGATCGCCCGTGTAGTTGACGAAATCGGCGAGGACAATGGTGTCCTTGTCGGTCAGCTTGGGTCTCGCCGAGGAAGCGCGCGCAAGCGACCAGACCGTGACGCTGCTCAATACGGCGAACACGACTCCCGCCGCTGTGCCGATCGCGGCCATGCGGTGCCGGCGCAGAAACTTGCGCGTTCGATAGATCCGGCTGGGCGGCGAGGCCAGCACGGGCCGGTGCTCCAGATGCCTCTCGATATCGGCCGCCAGATCGGCTACCGAAGCATAGCGCCGCTCACGCGCCTTCTCGAGAGCCTTCATCGTAATCGCATTTAAGTCGCCGTTCACTAGGCGGCGCAGCGAAACCGGATCGGTCTGGCGGCGCGCGGCGATTTCACTGGCCCTCGCTCCCATCGACGTAAGTTTGCGCGGCAGCGGCGGCGCTTCCTCCTCACGGATGATCCGTAGCATTTCCGCTAAACCGGCGCCGCGTAGCGTGGCCGTTTCGAACGGCACCGCTCCGATCATCAACTCGTACAGCACCACGCCCAGCGAATACACATCCGAAAGCTCGTCGATGGCTCCCGTCATCGTGTCCGCCTGCTCGGGGCTCGCGTACTCCGGCGTTCCCACGATCTGGCCGAACTCCGTGACCAGCGTGTTGTCCACGGCCCACTTGTCGGTGGCCTTCGCGATGCCGAAGTCGATGACCTTTGGGACCGGCGTACCGTCCTGCTCCGTCACAAGTACGTTCGACGGTTTCAGGTCACGGTGGATTACCCGCTTCTGGTGAGCGTGTTGAACGGCGCGGCAAACCGCCAAGAATAACCCAAGCCGCTCCTTGGTCGTCATCCGCTTGCGATCGCAATACTGGGTGATCGGTGCCCCCTCGATGTACTCCATCACGAAGTACGGGCGCCCCCTGCTGGTCACGCCGGCATCGAAGATGTGGGCGATGTTCGGGTGCTCCATCATCGCCAGCGCCTGGCGCTCGTTGTTGAAACGGGCGAGCACCTGCGCGGTATCCATGCCGAGCTTCACAACCTTCAAAGCGACACGCCGGCGAATGGGTTCGAGCTGCTCCGCCAGGTACACCGTTCCCATGCCGCCCTCGCCAAGTGCACGAACGATCCGATACCGGCCGAAGTCGTCATCGCCCGCTGCCGTGGCTTCTGCCTCGTTGGTCTGAGTTTCGGTTTCTTCGGCTCCGAGTGAACTATCGAATGCGCCGAGGATAAGACAGCTCGGGCACAGTCCGGCGGGATCGCCGGAACCCAATTCCGCTCCGCACTTAGGGCAGTTTGGCATCTGGACCAAAGTCTCAGGACTTATTCTACGCTTTCGCTTCGGGCGCTGTAACCTTCACACCCGCGCTTCCTTATTCGTGCCAGGTGAGCCGAATTGGGCTGGCTCTGCAAGGAGAATCAAAATGCATAAACGGTTGGAGAATCTTTTACTCACGTTCAGCGTGGCGCTGGGCGTCACAGCGACGGCTATGGCACAAGGCGGAGGATATACCACAATCGATTTCCCGCAGGCCACCCAGACACTGGCCTGGGGAATCAACAAAAGTGGGCACATTGCCGGCCAATATACGCTCGCCGGCGTGACCCATGGTTTCAAACTGATAGACGGCCGGTTCATCCCGATCGACTATCCGGGATCTACTTACACCGACGTGCGTGGGATCAACGACCGCGGGGACGTTACGGGGCAGTACCGCTTGGCCGACAACGTTAATCATGGCTTTCTGATGGTTGGCGAGCGATTCACTTCGGTAGACTTTCCGAACGCGACTGCCACACTGGGCTGGGGTGTCGGCCCGTCCGGCGAGGTGGTGGGACAGTATACGCTGGCCGGTGTAGGACGCGCATTCAAGCTAAGCGGAAGTGAATTCGTCACGATTGACGTCCCCGGTTCGACCGGCGCCAGCGCGACGGGAATCAACGCTCTCGGTGAGGTATCTGGAATCACCACCATCGCCGGAGCGACTCACGCCTTCTTGTGGAGAGGCGGCGAAATCACTTTGTTCGATGTGCCGGGTTCGACCCTCACCAACTCCACCAAACTAACGGCGCACGGCGAGGTCATCGGACGATATGAAGTGAACGGAGTGGGGTCCGGATATTTCCTAAGGGGAGGCGTTTTCACCACGCAACGATTCCCGGGGGCGACCTTTACGGGAACAGCCGACATGAACGAGCGCGGCGACATTGTGGGCCGGTATCAGAACGCCGATCAATCGTTCCACGGCTTTCTGCTGAGCGGCCAACCGGCGGCCTGTGTCTCGTTCGTGCCGCGCGTGGTGGCGGCGACGGGCGGGCTGGCGGTGACGCACTCCAATGACTTCAAACTGGTGAATGCCGGCAATCCGGCCACGCCCGGAGAGGTGCTTTCGTTGTTCGCGACCGGGCTTGGCCCGACGCAGCCCAGCGCGGATCCAGAGAGGGCTTTTCCGGCGAACCCGCTGGGGGTGGTCACTTCGGCTGTGGAAGTGCGGATCGACGGGAAGCCGGCAGAAGTGCTCGGCGCAGTTGGACTTCCGGGCTCGGTCGGTGGCTACCAGGTGAATTTTCGTGTGCCTGCGGATGCTCGCCGGGGGGTGGCGGTTCTGCAACTGAGCGCCGGGATGGCGGTGGACACCTTGAGAGTCATGATTCAGTGACCAGCGAATGCCTTGTTGGGATTTGCCCGCCATTTCGCGATGGAGCCAAGGCGTCGACAAAGCTCCGGTCGCGCATCACGGTGACGGCCGACGACTCGAACTTTACGTGGGCCGATTCGCGCGAGCGGTTCCAAAACGTCATCTAAAGCAATACTCGGATGCTCCATCATCGCCAGCGCATGGCGCTTGTTGTTGAAACGGCGAGCACCTGCGCGGTATCCATCCGGAACCCGATTTCGCGTCGCACTGAGGGCAGTTTGGCAACTGGACCAAAGTCTCGGGCCTATTTTATGCTTTTCTCCCAGCGCTGTAACCTTCGCACCCGCGATTACTTATTAGTGCCAGGTGAGCCGAACTGCGCTGGCCGTTCGATCAATCAACCAAAAGGAGACTACTTATGAACCTTCACACCCTGCTAAGAGGGAAAACAACTCTTGCGATGGCTCTCTGCGCCGCCGCATGCTCTCAATTCAGTTCGGCCCAAGTCGCGCCGCCTGTGATTCTACAGATCGACCTGACAAACAACGTCTTGTACTTCCAAGACATCTCGGACATTTCCAAGTACGCGACGGAGCCCAACGTCACTCCGCCAACAGCCATCCCGCGAAATTTCTACAAGGTTCATGGTATCGCCGACATTGTGGCCGTCAACGGCCAGCCGGTGAAGGGGACTTACGCCAACGCCGCGGCGGCCTTCGTGTTGAGAACGGCGCCCACGCCGGGTCAGGCAATCTCTGACACCGTGCGGCAGGCTGTGAGCGTGACCACCTTCGAACTCCTGAAAAGCGACGGTACCTCGATCGGAACCATTGTCGCGAGTGGATTGTTTGCCGGCGATCCGCCACCAGGATCTCCTACGGCTGCGGCGGGAGGCAACGTCGTGATCACCGGTGGTACGGGAGCGTTTCTCGGCGCTCGCGGGCAGATGTCGGTGGCACCCGCGCCGCCAGGAGTGGTTACCCAACGGAACGCCTCCATCACGGAGGACCCTGCAAACCGCCGCCGCAATGGAGGCGGAACCTTGCGGTGGGTCGCCCATCTGATCCCGATGTCGGCACCGCAGATTGTAACCACCGCCAGCGGGCCCGCTGTATTCCATTCGGATTTCTCGCCGGTGACGGCGGCCAGGCCCGCCCGGTCCGGCGAGGTCTTGATCGCGCAGGCTACTGGTCTTGGCCCCACTGTTCCCGGCGTGGATCCTGGCCAGCCGTTTCCCAGTGACAGAATTCTGTCGGTCAATTCCCCCCTCGCCGTGACGGTGAATGGTAAGGACGCGGAAGTGATCAACGGTGTCGGCTGGCCCGGCCTCTTGGACACGTATCGCATCGACTTCCGGGTACCGGACGGCCTCGCGGCCGGAACGGCTTCCGTGCAGTTGAGCGCCGCCTGGATCGCTGGAACTGCGGTGCGGATCGCGGTTCAGTGAGCATCGGCCGTACCGATGCACCATCGACACGACAGTTGCCGGATGGAATCCGCCGACGGCGGTGACGCCCTCTGATCGGGGCGTTTTCCACAAACTCCTGTGTAGTCGTTTTTAACCGGCCAATCCCATGTGTGAGCACCGTCAGTTCCTAGGAAACGGCGGGACCATTCTTTTTTCGTTCGGCCTTGTCTTACTCGGCCCGAGTGGTGTTGACGGCGGAGCGGAGACCCGTAATACGAGCCTTCTGATCATCGAGGATTCGACAATGCCAGTAGGGCTTGCAATGCGAACTCCGGAGGCGCACAATCAAACAGCTCCAAAAAAACCAGCCTCTCACGTGGTCTCCGAAAAACGGTCAGAGATTGGCCGGATAAGTCGCGATGTTGTTAGAAGACCGGTGCCGGGCCCCGGCCCAGTCCCAATTCACACCGCGCAGCACCCCGAACCAATGCCAAAATGAGCGTTGATCCAGTAGTCGCACTCAGGCATGACTGATTGGGGGGCCATGCCATCGTCTCACTCAAGAGACAATAGGGAAAGCCCGCGGGTGCGCCGCGTGCCGTGCCAACCATGAACTCCGACGACCTTCGCCAATTCACGCCGCAACCGCCGGACTGGAAGCTGGACTGGTACGGGCTCGACATGGCGTACGACTGGATTCAGCGCATGCGGGATTGCCCGCAAAGCCCCGTGTATCATGCCGAAGGCGACGTGTGGATCCACACGCGAATGGTGATCGAAGAACTAACCCAACTTTCGCAGCTAAACCCCATTTCGAGGAAAGATTGAGCAAATCGGCGAGCTAAGCCCCTCGCTGTCAATAAACCATTTCCAGAAGT